>DASPOV010000177.1:0-4788 GCA_035625815.1 Methyloceanibacter sp. | reverse complement strand
AGCCATTATGGCTATATTGCCGGCACGTAAGACGCTCACGGAGACAGTGAAAGGCTAGAGCCGTGTCGGCGTGGTTTGCCCTTTTCATCCTGGCGCTCGCAGCCATGCTGCTCGTGAGCAACGAGTCAGGCACCATCATCGATATCGGTAGCAATACCTTTGGCTATCTAGCGCTTGGCACTGCGCTCCTCGTCTTTATCGGCGGCGGAGTCTTGACCCGCTATCGCGGGCAGACAGGTGCGATGTTTCGCGACGCCGTAACCTGGGCGGCGCTCGGCCTAGCGCTGGTTACGCTGTATTCCTATCGCGAGGAGTTGTTGCCCATCGCCGGCCGCCTCGCCGGCGAACTTCTTCCCGGTAGCGCCATGGTCGTGGAGGAAAGCCCTGAGGGTCCCGTCGAAGTAAAGATCAGGCGGCGTCTCGACGGTCATTTCACGGTCAAGGCCGAGGTCAATGGAGCGTCGACGTTTATGATCGTCGACACGGGCGCCTCGACCATCGTGCTCCGTCCAGAAGATGCGAAGAAGGCCGGCATCGATGTAAGCCACCTGAACTTCAGGGTGCCGGTGTTGACCGCGAACGGCCGCACGGTCGCGGCAAAGATACGTCTCGACAGCGTGGCAATCGGCCCGCTCCAGCGGGAGAATGTCGACGCGCTCGTGGCCGAGCCCAAGGCGCTGACCGAAAGCCTACTCGGCATGAGCTTCTTGGGCCGCCTACGCTCTTATGAATTTTCCGGAGATTTTCTGACCCTGCGGGGATAGGTGGGACGGAATTCGAAGCCTCGCCAAGCGGAACCCACCCTCTTCTGCGCTGTTGGTGAAACGTCCAAAATCGCCTAAGCAGGGGGAGCATGTTTCCCAAACCGCGCCAAGATCTCCGACCCAACACGGCCGAATTCGAGCGCTTGCCCTTCGTCAAGGCGACCGGATTTCGGGAATATGACGCCCGCTGGCGTTACCCCGAGGAGATCAATCTTCTCGGGCTCGAGGCCGTGGGCTTAGGCCTTGCCGATTTGATGCGGGAGCGCGGCGTGCCTCTACGCATCGTTGTCGGGCACGACTACCGCTCCTATTCGGCGTCCATAAAAGCTGCGCTGATCAACGGCCTTCTTGCGGGCGGCGCGGAGGTACACGACATCGGCTTGGCGCTTTCGCCCATGGCCTATTTCGCGCAATTTGAGCTCGGAGTCGAAGGCGTGGCCATGGTCACCGCGAGCCACAACGACAATGGCTGGACCGGCATCAAGATGGGGATCGAGCGGCCGTTGACCTTCGCGCCGGACGATATGAGCGCGCTGAAGGAGCGGGTGCTGGAAAGCGCTCTCGCGCCCAAGGGCGGTGGCAGCTATGTCTTCGTGCCGGATATCCCCGAGCGCTATATGGCTGACCTCTTGAAGCGGCCGAAGTTGATGCGCCCACTCAAAGCGGTGGTCTCCTGCGGCAATGGGACGGCTGGTGCCTTCGCTCCCCGCGTGCTCACCGAGCTTGGCGTCACGGTCGTGCCGCTTAATTGCGAGCTTGACTACACTTTCCCTGCGCATAATCCGAACCCCGAAGATCTCGCCATGCTCAATGCCACGCGGGACGCCGTGTTCGCCCATGGCGCCGATATCGGTCTTGCTTTCGACGGCGATGGCGACCGCTGCGGCGTGGTCGACAATGACGGTGAGGCGATCTTCGCCGACAAGGTTGGCGTGATGCTCGCCCGCGATATCGCCCCCCGCAACAAGGGAGCGTTGTTCGTTGCCGATGTAAAATCGACAGGCTTGTTCCTTACCGACCCCGTGCTGCGCGAGCACGGCGCCAAGACACTGCTCTGGAAGACCGGCCATTCCTACATCAAGCGCTACAGCCACGAGACCGGCGCGCTGGTTGGCTTCGAGAAATCCGGGCACTTCTTCTTCAACCCGCCAATGGGCCGCGGCTATGACGATGGCTTGGTGGCGGCGCTCGCCGTGCTCGACATGCTCGACCGCAACCCCAACAAGGCGCTGGCTGAGCTGAAAGCCGCACTTCCCCGCACCTGGCAATCTCCGACTATGTCGCCCCATTGCGACGACGAGATGAAGTATCAGGTGGTCGACCGCGTGGTGGAGCACTTCCAGAAACTCGCCGCCAATGGCAGTAAGCTCGCGGGGCAGAAGGTGCGCGAGCTAATCACGGTGAATGGTGTCAGGATCGTGCTCGAGGACGGCACGTGGGGCTTGGTGCGCGCGTCATCCAACAAGCCGGAGCTTGTCGTGGTGGTAGAGAGCCCAACCTCGGAAGCAAACATGCGGGCTATCTTCGCCGAGATCGACGCCGAGCTTGCCAAGCAGCCGGAGGTTGGCGCCTACAATCAGAAAATCTGAAGCATCGCCGTAGCAAAACCGTCAACGCCCTGTCGCATTTCTGCAAAGGGAATCTGTTTGGTTTCTCGAGCCATGACACTCCTCGTCTTTGTTTGCGGCCTCGGCGCCGGCGTCATCCTCAATCTGCTCCTGCTGCGGACTTTTCTCGCCCCACCCTTCCGCATCTGGCCGACGCCTGAGCCGGGAAGCTGGCAGAGCGTCACCTTCTGGGGACTGTTTCGCGGTAGCTGGCTTGCGACCTTCGTCGTCGCCGCATTCGACTGGAACGCGACGCCACTGCTCGACTGGACGCGAAACATCGTCGCGCTGCCGCTCGGCCTCGCGGGCCTATTCGTTACCGTCGGCGGTTACTTCAACCTCGGCCTGGGCAACACCTATTGCTGCGCGGACGGTCTCGTGACCGGCGGCCTCTATCGCTTTAGCCGCAATCCCCAATACATGGCATCGATCATCGGGCTCAGCGGCCTGTCGCTCGGCGCGAACTCGATTCTAACCATAGTGATGTCGGCGGTGATGATCGGCGCCTATTTTATGATGGCGCTGGTCGAGGAAGATTGGCTGAAGCAGCTCTATGGCGCCCCGTACCGCAATTACTGTCGCGAGACGGCGCGGTTCTTCGATGCGCAGGGTTTGATCGCGCTCGTCGAGCGCAAGAAGCCTTCGCGCCAGGCAAGTTAAGTCTTACTCGGCGGCGATCGCGGACCGACCCTCTCCCACAACAACGCTGCGTGCCGTCTTCAACACGTCGAGCCCCGTGCCATCGAGATGCGCCGTCTCGGCGAGCACGCGGCGGAAAGCTCGTGCGCGGGGCTGGCCGTGAAACAGTCCAAGGATGTGGCGGGTCATCTGATTGAGCCGCACGCCGCGGGAAAGCTCTCCTTCTGCATAAAGCATGAAGCTGTCGAGCACATCGAGACGCGATGGCCGAGGCTCCGCGGAGCCGAACAGACGCGAATCCACCTCCGCAAGCAGATAAGGATCCTTATAGGGCGCACGCCCGAGCATCACACCATCGACATGGGTGAGGTGGTTCACAGCCTCGCTAAGCGATCCGATGCCGCCATTGACGATGATGGTGAGGTCCGGTCGCCGCGCTTTGACTCGGTACACTCGGTCATAATCGATCGGCGGCACATCGCGATTCTCTTTCGGGCTGAGCCCCTCGAGCCATGCTTTGCGCGCATGCAGGACGAAGGTCCGGCAGCCGCCTCGCGCGACGGCATCGACGAAACGGTCGAGACTCTCCTCGGTGTCCTGATCGTCGATGCCGATGCGGCACTTCACCGTGACTGGGATTTTGGAGCTCGCGCCCATCGCGGCGATCAAGTCTGCCACGAGTTCGGGCTCGGCCATGAGACAGGCGCCGAACCGTCCCACCTGCACGCGGTCGGAGGGGCAACCGACATTGAGATTGATCTCGTCATAACCGAACTCAGCGCCAATGCGCGCGGCCTCAGCGAGAGCGGCGGGACCGCTACCGCCCACCTGCAAGGCGACGGGATGCTCGGCCGGATGGAAGTGCAAGAGCCGGTTCCTGTCCCCGCGCAACACCGCGTCCGCCGTGACCATCTCGGTGTAGAGCAGCGTGCGCTTCGAGATGAGCCGCAGGAAGTAGCGGCAATGGCGGTCGGTCCACTCCATCATGGGCGCGACGCAAAAGAGATGCTTGTTTATTTTCAATGACTTACGTGGCAGCTTATCATCTATAGCGCTCGCCCCAACCATGGAGTGCTTTGAGCACTGAGCCGAGCGCCTTTTCCCTTTTCCGTGAGGAAGTACTCATAGCGGGGTGGATGGCTCTCGTACAGGCGCGTGGCGATGATACCTTATGGGTAAGTCTCCCTGCACGCCACCTGCCTCACAGCTATTGCAGCCTCGAAGAGGCTCCCGGCGGGGCCAGCGGCCGCGGCTTCGCGATCATATAGGCTGCCACATCCCATGCCTGCTGAGCGGAGAGCACCGGATCTTGATAGCGGACACCGAAGGGCATGTTGGTGCGGATATAGGCCGCGGCGCAAGCGAGCTTGGCCATGCCAGCCGCAGCATTGAAGCTATCGTCGCCTCACGGCGGCGGGTGTTGCGTTCGCCCTGCCCGTCCGCCTTATGGCAGCTCGCGCAGAGATCGGCGTAGACCTTCTCGCCCCGCGTCTTGTCCGCTGGCGAGGGTGGATCTGCTAGAGGTAGCAAGCCCATGCCCGAGACCCGCACGCCCTCTGGCGTGCCCTCGCCTAAGAACTTGATATACGCGATCAGAGCCTCCATTTCGGGGCCATCAACCGGAAGCTCCTTGCCATTCATGCTCCGCTGCATGCAGCCATTGATGCGCTCTTTGAGCGTGATCACCTGATCGTCGACCAGCATGGGAAAGGTGGCGAAGGTTGAGACGAAGGGAGCGGCGAAGGGCATGAGCCCGGCATCCAAATGGCAGTTCACGC
>DASPOV010000176.1:0-3188 GCA_035625815.1 Methyloceanibacter sp. | reverse complement strand
CGCGCTGCGCGAGCATTTCGTGGACGATGGGGGCGACTTCGACGACTCGGCCTTTAAGAAGTGCCTGACGGATAACTAGCCGCCCTATGGTTTGCTGACGTGAGTTGCAATTCTGTTGCGGGCGGCAGTCGGGCGGCAATTTCCTGTTTGGAGTTGCCGCCCTCTCCTTAACTACTTGAAAAAGAATAGGGGATTTTTAGGCAACTCTCACTAACAAGCGTTCTGTATAGCCGCTTGCCGGATCGGCAGCGAGGGTTCGATGAGGCGTGGCTTAAGTTTGGGCGGCGAGGCTAGCCACCCACCAATGGAGCCGCCTTATGCGGCCTTTGTAGCTGAACAGTAGCTGGATCAGACTCATGGGATCGGCGCTGTGCTCACTCCCGCAACAGCTCGTTGATGGAGGTCTTGACGCGGGTACCTTCGTCAACGGTCTTCACAATCACGGCGCAATAAAGCGACGGACCGGGCTCGCCGTTGGGGAGCGATTTCCCGGGCATGGTCCCCGACACCACCACGGAGTAGGGCGGCACACGGCCCTGCAGCACTTCGCCGGTGGCGCGGTTGATGATCTTGGTCGATTGGCCGAGATAGACGCCCATCGATAATACCGAGCCTTCGCCGACGATCACGCCCTCGGCCACCTCGGCGCGGGCGCCGATGAAGCAATTGTCTTCAATGATCACCGGGTTCGCCTGCAGGGGCTCGAGCACACCGCCGATGCCCGAGCCGCCCGACAGATGCACATTTTTTCCGATCTGCGCGCAGGACCCGACGGTCGCCCAAGTGTCCACCATGGTGCCGCTATCCACCCGCGCGCCGAGATTGACGAAAGACGGCATGAGCACCGCACCCGGCGCGATATAGGCAGAGCGGCGCACGATGGCTCCCGGCACCACGCGGAAGCCCGCTTCCTTGAAGTCCTTCGCTCTCCAATGGGCGAATTTGCTCGGGACCTTGTCCCACCACGCGCCGCCCTCCGGCCCGCCATCGATCTTCTCCGGATCGTTGAGACGGAAAGAGAGCAGGATCGCTTTCTTTAGCCACTGATTGACCACCCAGGCGCCGTCGATCCTCTCCGCTATGCGCACCTCGCCCTTGTCGAGCAGGTCGAGGATTTCTTCCACGGCTTCGCGTATCACGCCCTTGGTCTTGGCGTTGATGTCGCCCGCATGCTCAAAGGCGCTTTCGATGAAGCTCTTGAGATGTTCGTGCATCACGGTCGAAACACCTAAAGGCAACAACTAAAGGCAACAATATGTGCCGGCCGCGGCGCGGTCGGTTTCCTCTGCGCGCCGGACACCAATATCCGCCAGGAAACCGGCCAGCGCATCGGTGCGGTGATGGATATGGAAGGGGAGCTCGTCCCAGCCGGCGATGGCGCGGTGCTCCGGATGGTCGGTATGCCCACTAGCTACGAGCACCGTGGTCATGCCGAGCCCGTGCGCGGTACGAAGGTTGTGGGGCAAGTCGTCGAACATAGCGGCGTAGGGTGCCGCGATCGCATGGGCGCTGAGGAAGCGCTCATACGCGGCCCGCTCGGGTTTCGGAATGAACTTGGCGGAATGAATGTCGAACAAATCGTCGAACCGGCCGTCGAGTCCGAGTCGCGAGATGACTGACTCCGCGTGCTTGCGCGAGCCGTTGGTGAAGATGAATTTGCGGCCGGGAAGCGCGTCGAGAGCGTCACAAAGCTCCGGCGCCGGCGTAATCACGCTCAGATCGATGTCATGCACATAATCGAGAAAAGCGTTGGGGCACACGTCATGCAGCCGCATCAGCCCGGCAAGCGTGGTGCCATATTGGTAGTAATAGGCCTTGCGCATACGCTGCGCCTCTTCATGGGAGATGCCGAAGCGATCGGCGATGAAGTCGCCCATACGGGTGTCGATCTCGGCGAAGAGATTGCAGTCGGCCGGGTAAAGCGTGTTGTCGAGGTCGAAGACCCAGGCCTCGACGTGCTCGAAACCACGACCGCTCAGATTGGGCTTTCCGATCATCACGATCTCCTGGCGCCACTCTTTCGCGTGCGCCGGCCTATCAGGGTCCCAGCGCCATGCTCGGTGAACAATTCAAGCAGCACAGCGTGCGGCACCTTGCCATTGATGATCACCACCGCCTCAACACCTTCGGCGATCACGTCCAAGCAGCTCTCGATCTTGGGGATCATGCCCCCGGAGATCGTGCCATCCTCGATCAGTACTTGCGCCTCAGGCGTGGTCAGCGACTTGATCAGTCCGCCGTGCTTATCGAGCACGCCTTCAACGTCGGTCAGGAGCAACAACCGTTTTGCCTTCAGCGCAGTGGCGAGCGCCGCGGCAAAGGTGTCGGCGTTGATGTTGAGCGTCTCGCCCTCTGGTCCCACGCCGATCGGAGCGATCACCGGGATAAGATCCGAATGGATGATCACGTCGACGATGTGAGGGTCGACCGCGACAGGATTGCCGACAAAGCCGAGATCAAGGATCGTATCGATATTGGAATCTGGGTCGCGATAGTGCCGCTCGAGCCGTCTCGCCCGCATCAGATTGGCGTCCTTGCCGGAGATGCCGACCGCCTTGCCGCCTTGCGCATTGATCGCGGCGACGATCTCTTTGTTGACGGAGCCGGCGAGCACCATCTCCACCACCTCGACGGTTTCCCGGTCGGTGACGCGCAAGCCTCCCCTGAACTCCGACTTGATGTTGAGCCGGTCGAGCAAGGAGCCGATCTGCGGGCCGCCGCCATGCACCACGATTGGATTCACGCCGGCCTGTTTAATCAGCACGATATCGCGCGCGAAGCTTGCGGCAAGCTCCGGGTCGCCCATGGCGTGGCCGCCATACTTCACCACCACCGTGGCGTTGTCGTAGCGCTGCATGAAGGGCAGCGCCTCGGACAAGATCTTGGCTTTGGCGTGGGCGGCGGCGAGCTCGCTTTCACCCTGCGCCGGTATTGCCTTCGGTCCAGGCTCGAGTTTGCGTCTTGCAGTGGATGATTTCGTCTTGCTCACCGAACCGCTTATAGCGGTGAGCGGGCTCACCGTACAATCGCGTTTGAGGTAAGCGCGGCGATCGCCGCGCGAAGCTCTGGGATGCCGGTGCCAGTGCGGATGGAAGTTACGATCAGCTGTGGATAAGCCGCAGGGCGCTTGGCGAGCTCTTCGTTGACCTTCGCCTCGATGGCGACAAGCTCGGGGGCCTTCGGCTTGT
>DASPOV010000175.1:0-4639 GCA_035625815.1 Methyloceanibacter sp. | reverse complement strand
CTCAAGGGCTGCATCGATTGCAACGTGTGGATCAATCCCGACCCGAGGAAGACGTCGAGGCGCTGAAAGGGATGAGGCGTTGACGCAGCGGCCGCCACACGTGGGCCTTTTAGTTTACTTCCCCACTATGACGGCGCTGATTTCGGCTTCGGCGACAAGGGTGCCGTCGACGAGCGCCTGCCCCCGGTAGCGCCACACGCGTTCACGATTGCGAACTTTCTGCACGCGGTAGTAAACGGTGTCGCCGGGCACCACCGGGCGTCGGAAGCGGGCCTTGTCGATCGCCATAAAATAGATAAGAGGCGGCTCCTTGACCTCCAGATTGGCGCATACAAAGCGCCCCCGCCTTTGGGCTATGCCTTCGACCAGGAGCATGCCCGGCATGATGGAAAATGTCCCTGGAAGTAGGGCTCGTTCACCGAGACGTTCTTGATGCCTGTGGCCGAGCGGTCCCCGTCCATGTCAAGGATCCGGTCTACAAGGAGGAACGGATAGCGATGCGGCAATAGCTTGAGGATGTCGGTGATCTCCGCCACCCCTGGTTTGGATTTCGTGCTGCTCTCACTCATCCCTAGAGCAAGGCTCCCTATGCGAAAAGCCTCCGGGCGCAGGCCCCCATACTAAAGACCTCAGCCATTCACGACTAGTCTCGTTGCTCGCTGGGCGGCCCTGACACTTCATTGCCCGCGCGCGCATTGGTCGGTAGGCTGTGACTAATAGGAGGCTGCTGCGCAGGTCCCGTTCCAATGTCAGGCAATCAACCTACACACCGACCACTTTCGCCCGCCGCGGGCCTGCTGTGGCCCCCTCGTACATACTCCGTACGCCAGTCCTACAAAATTGATGTTTCTGGCTTGCTTCGGCCATTTGTAGCCTCTCATTGGCAGAGTTTACAGGCGATTCTCCGCTGGCGGCGCGGGCCAGCTCTGGCAGGACCAAGATTTAGCCGATGACCCGAAGCGAGGCTGAGGCGATCGAGAACGAGCTTTCTCCCCCCTTCAAGGTGGCAAAACCGGGCGAGCTTGCCGCGCCCCTTGTGTTTAACTCGCCCCATAGCGGCCGCATCTATCCTAGCGCGTTTCTGGCGAGCTCAAAGCTTGACGCGCTCACGCTTCGCCGCTCCGAGGATGCGTATGTCGAGGAGCTGTTCAGCTTTGTGAGTTCCTTGGGCGCCCCCCTCCTCTACGCCCATTTCCCGCGCGCCTATCTCGACGTTAACCGCGAGCCCTACGAACTCGATCCGGCGCTCATCCGCGACGGCCTGCCGAACTACGCCAACACTCAGTCGGTGCGAGTGGTGGGCGGGCTCGGCACCATTGCCCGCATTGTTTCGGAGTCCGACGAGATCTATCGGGAGCCGCTTTCGCTGATTGCGGCGCTTGAGCGAATCAACAGGCTCTATACGCCTTATCACGAGACGCTGCACGCGCTCCTCGTCGAGGCGAGGCAGGCCTTCGGCCTTGCCGTGCTCATCGACTGCCATTCCATGCCGTCGAATCCAATCGCCGACCAGGGTGGCGCCCGTCCGGACTTTGTCCTCGGCGATCGCTATGGCACCTCTTGCAGCGGCGAACTGACCCGGGCCGTGGCACAAGTGCTGAAGGCGCAAGGCTATGTGGTGGCGTTGAACAAGCCCTATGCCGGCGGTTACATCACCGAGCATTACGGCCGGCCGCATGCCGGCCAGCATGCCCTCCAGGTAGAGATCAACCGCGCGCTGTACATGGACGAGACCACTTTCGATAAATCGTTGGGATTTGAGCGGATAAGGCGCGACTTGGAAGGAATGGTCCAGGTGCTCATGGCGTCCATCCCGGGAATTGCCATCCCGCGCGCCGCAGCCGAATAGTTAATTCTTTGGGCAAAAAAGGACCGTTCGAAACTGATCCGAACGGCCCAAGTCTAGGGAGGAAACGCCCAAGGAGGGCAGCGGCACAACAGGAGGGTCATGCCGCATTGCAACAATATGTCATCGCAACGCACAAAATGCAAGGTTCCAGTCAAGTTTCCGCAGCAATTCTGGAACACTGATGCAAATCCACCACAAAATGCTCAAGAGGAGCCTGGATCGCGCGGATTCGAGGTCCTTCGGCGGGTGAATTCGGGCTTGAATGCAAAGGGGAAAACCCTCTAAGGGAGGCGGTGCCCGCCAACCCCACCTTCAACAATCTCCTGGCCACGGCCCACGCCCTTGCCGACCGGTCCGGTGCGGTCATATTGCCGCATTTCCGGACAGGCCTTGTGATTAGCCACAAGAATGGCGCACTGTTCGACCCCGTAACCGCCGCCGACCTCGTCGCCGAGACCGCCATCCGCGAAGCGCTCGCTGCCACCCATCCCGCCCATGGCATCATCGGCGAGGAGTTCGGAGCGACCCGATCGGATGCCGACTATTGCTGGATCATCGATCCGATCGACGGCACCCGCGCCTTCATTGTTGGCCAGCCGTTATGGGGCACGCTGATCGGGCTCGTGCAAGAGGGACGCCCCCTGCTCGGACTCATGAATCAGCCCTTCATTGGCGAACGCTTCTGGAGCGGGGAAGACCAGAGCTATTTCCGCCACCGCGGCAGCCCCGAACAGACCATACGAACCCGCCCCTGCGGCAGCTTGAGCGAGGCGCTGCTCACCGCATCGAGCCCAGACCTGTTCGAGAGCGACGAGGAGCAGACCCGTTTCGCTGCGATCGCAGGGGCCGTACGCCTCAGGCGCTTCTGTGGCGACTGCTACAATTATTGCCTTCTCGCGCTTGGCCAGATCGACCTCGTGGTCGAAGCCGGGCTGAAGGATTTCGATATCCTGCCGCTGATCCCGATTATTGAGCGCGCCGGCGGCGTGGTATCGACTTGGGAGGGTGGCGACCCGCGCAAAGGTGGCCGCATCCTTGCTGCCGGCGACCCGCGCCTCCACGAACAGGCGCTGAAGTTGCTCTCGAGCTAGCTGTCTCGCGAGAACTAAGTGACCACGGGCTCGCCGAGCTTGCTCGTCACCTCGCCCGGCACGAACGCGTCGAACGCCGCCCAGAATTGTTCGCGGATTAGGTCGCGTTCTTGCAGGATCTCGTGACGCGATCCCCTGAGCACGAGCTGTGTGCCCACGCGGAGGCGGTTGGCGAATTCCTCGATCGCCTTGCTCGACACGATACGATCGTCGCCCGCGGCGAGCATCAGCACTGGCACACGGAGCTTGTTCGGAAATTTGTCGCTCTCGACCGCCGCCATGAGGGAGAGCGCGCCGCACACCCAGCCGATGGTCGGCGGTCCCACGGCGAGCGCCGGAGCTGCACTCAGCACCGCCTGGTTGCGCACGAAACGCTCGTGATCGCCGCTCAGCGGATTGCCCTCGAACCTTTGGCTGTCGAAGTAATCCCTCATGCCCCCCGGCATGGCAAGCCAGCCAAAGCCGCAGAGAGAGATCCCCGTGGTGACCGCCGCTACGGCGCGAGGCGGCATGGGCAGGCCGACGATCTCAAGCATTGGCGCGGTCATCACCATGCGCGAGAACCAGCATCCCCGCATGGTCGCAGCCTTGAGCAGCACCGTCGCCCCCATGGAATGGGCAAGCGCGTAATAGGGCGGCGGACAATCCGGAAGCGCCACTTCGTTCATGAAGCGGGTAACGTCGTCCTCATAGTCGGCGAAGCTCTTGACGTGACCTTTCAGCGAATTCCTCACCAGCCTGCCGGATCCGCCTTGGCCGCGCCAGTCGAGCACCGAGACGGCGAAGCCCCTCCGCCTGAGCTCTCCCACCACCTCGAAATATTTCTCGATAAACTCGGCGCGCCCGGTGAAGATACAGACCGTGCCGTGCCGCTGCTTGAGCGCCGACGGCCATCTCGCATAGCGCAAGCGCACCCCGCCCTTGCCTTTGAGATATCCGATCGATCCACCAAGCGGGATCGGGTTCTTGGGAGTTGCGATCAGATCCATGACGGTCCGTGCAAGTGAAGCCAAGCAATCCTGCTCCTTATACCAGCGGAAGCGGAGAGCTGGCAGACGGTAGCCGAAGATCGCGACCACCCATGCGACAGCGTTTTTCTGATTAACCAATGGCTCATTCTGCCTCTTTGTGGCGAGCCGCAAACACAGCCCCGCGAGCTTATCCATACTTGATTTTATACTGAGGAATCAGAGGATTAAGCCCCCTTGACGGTCTAAGTATCGATTCCCATATTTGCGCCGTACAAGGCCTCAAGGCTTGTGCAAAATATATATGCCCGGTTCGAACACGAGCGGGCTTCCAACATATCGCTTCTCAAGGAGGATGTGACATGAGGCACTTTGATCTTACCCCGCTTTATCGCTCCACAATCGGCTTCGACCGTCTCGGCTCGTTGCTCGATACGCTTGGCGCCTTCGAAGGCGACACTCCGAGTTACCCGCCTTACAACATTGAGCGTGTTGGCGAAAATGAGTATCGCATCAGCATGGCCGTCGCCGGATTCGGCGAGGCCGACCTCACCATCGAGGTGAAAGAGAACACACTCTCGATTCACGGCGAGAAGGAGTCGGAGGTGGAGGAGACCACTTTCCTGCATCGCGGCATCGCTGCCCGCAGTTTCGAGCGCAGGTTCCAGCTTGCCGACCACGTCGTGGTCAAGGGCGCAGCGCTTGAGAATGGTTTGCTGCATGTCGATCTC
>DASPOV010000174.1:0-4085 GCA_035625815.1 Methyloceanibacter sp. | reverse complement strand
CGGGGCCGTCCTTCGATATGGTGACGGTGCTGACGCTGGCGCCCACCTTCATGGCAGTGGGATAACGAAAGACACCTTCGCTCATCAGTTCCCGTAGGAGATAGTCTTGGAGAATACGCTCGTCGGCGCCGGCGGCCTCGCCCATGCTCAATATTTTGTGTGTCTGAGCAGCTAGCCCAGCATTAGCCGGGCATCCCAATGCAACGACGCAACGCCGCGATGTTGGACTTACGGATGCTGGCGAAGTCGCGGGCACCCCAATGGGGCATGATGTACTTCGTGAGACAGACGTCGGCCATCCGGGGACCAAAGTCCGCCATTTTCCTGCAGCCTGCCGGTATTCAGCGAGTCGCGGCGAGGCAGGCGAAGCCCGCTTCGAGATCCGCCTTGAGATCGTCCACGTCCTCGAGCCCGACGTGCAGGCGAAGAGCCTGGCCTTGGGCCTTCCAGTGTGTCGCGGTGCGATAGCTGGACGGATCGAACGGAATGATCAGGCTCTCGAAGCCGCCCCAGCTATAGCCCATGCCGAACAGCTCCAAGCTATCGAGCATCGCCGCCACGGCTTCCTTAGATGCAGGTTTCAGCACGATCGCGAACAGGCCGGAGGCGCCAGTGAAGTCGCGCTTCCAGATCGCATGACCCGAATCGGAGGGAAGGGCGGGGTGAATAACGTGGGCGACTTCTGGTCGACCTCTCAGCCACTCCGCGAGCGCAAGACCAGAAGCCTGGTGACGAGCGAGCCGCACGCCGAGGCTGCGCAACCCGCGCAGGGCGAGATAGACATCCTCGGGGCCCGCGCAGAGGCCAAGATCGTCGTGGGTGCCGGCGATCTTCGGCCAAATGTCTTTCGTCGCGGTGATGGCGCCGAGCATCGCGTCAGCGTGACCCACGATATATTTGGTTGCCGCCTGGATCGACACATCCGCCCCATGGGCGAACGACTTGAAGTAGAGCGGCGTCGCCCAAGTGTTGTCCAGGGCTACCACGGCGCCTGCTGCATGCGCTGCGTCAGCGATGGCCGGGATGTCCTGCACCTCGAAGGTCTGGGAGCCTGGTGACTCGGTGAAGACGACCTTGGTCTTGGGGCTGATGAGATCCTTGATGCCGACGCCTACTACCGGGTCGTAATAGGTGGTCTCCACGCCGAGCCGCTTTAGCACATGATCGCAGAAGCGGCGCGTCGGGCGATAGACGCTATCACTGACAAGCACATGGTCTCCCGCCGAGAGGAGGGCGAGGAAAGTCGCGGCAATAGCGGAAAGGCCGGACGGCGCGAGTAGCGTGGCGTGACCGCCCTCGAGCTCGGCAATGGCCTCTTCGAGCGCTCTAACGGTGGGCGTGCCGAGCCGACCATAAGTGAATTCCTGGTCGTTGGCTTCGAGTGCCGCGGCGGTCGGAAACAAAATCGTGGAGCCACGATAGATCGGCGGATTGACAAAACCGTGGAAGCGCTTTGGTTCGCGGCCGGCATGGGCAAGCCTTGTGTCCTGGTTTTGCAGAGGTTGCTGCTTGCTCATGGCAGTGCGCGAGGGAAGGCCGTGTGCATCGGTGCGCGCTAGCCCGTCTCGATGGGGAGGCTTTGGTCCGCGCCCCACTCGGACCAAGATCCGTCATAGACGGCGGTTCGGCGGTGACCGATCTCGGCTAGCGCCAGTGCAAGCACACTTGCGGTGATGCCGGAGCCGCAGCTTGTGACCACGGGCTTGCTGAGATCGACGCCAGCCTCACTGAACAGCGCCTCGATCTCGGCAGGGCTTTTGAGAGTGCCGTCCTGCTTGAGCAGACGCCCATAGGGAAGGTTATGCGCGCCGGGAATATGACCGGAGCGCAATCCCGGACGTGGCTCCGCCGCGTGCCCGGCAAATCTCTCCGCCGAACGGGCGTCGACGATCTCCGACGAGTGATCCTTGAGGAGCGCCTTCATGTCGGTGATGTCGCGAACGAGATCGGCGTTGCGGCGAGAGGTGAAGTGGCGCGTGCTGCGAAGCCGGGGCTCGCCGCTCTCGAGCGGCAACCCCTCGCGCTTCCATTTCGGCAGGCCGCCATTCAGCACGGTCACTTCCTCTACGCCCATGACGCGGAAGGTCCACCACACCCGGGCGGCGCTGAAAATTCCGGACGAGTCGTAGACCACGATCCGCGACCCGTCGCCGATCCCCATGCTCCGCATGCGCGACGAGAACTTATCCGGCGGCGGCAGCATGTGCGGGAGCATGCTCTTAGTGTCGGCAATCTCGTCGATGTCGAAGAAGATCGCGCCTGGGATGTGCTCTTCGAGATATTCGGCGCGCGCGTCCTTGCCTTCGCTTGGCATGTGCCAGGTGGCATCGATAATGACGATGTCCGGCGCATCGAGCTCGGCCGCGAGCTCATCGGCCGCGGTGAGCCATGACTTGGAGTGTTCGGTCATTTCCAATCCTAATCTACACGAAGGCCGCCGGAACTGCGGGCTCGCGATGATCGAGCCAAGTTGGGACCGGCAGATCCTTTTCACGCAGGAATGTCGGGTTGAACAGTCGGCTTTGGTAGCGCGTGCCGTAATCGGCGAGGACCGTGACAATCGTATGGCCGGGCCCCATCTCCCGCGCAAGGCGAATGGCGCCGGCGACATTGATGCCACTGGACCCGCCAAGGCACAGCCCCTCCTCGCTCAACAGGTCGAACACGACCGGCAACGCTTCCGCATCCGGAATTTGATAGGCCTCATTGATCTCGGCACCTTCGAGATTGGCGGTGATGCGGCCCTGGCCAATCCCCTCGGTGATCGAGCTTCCTTCGGCCTTAAGCTTTCCGTATTTGTAATAATTATAGAGGGCGGCGCCCATGGGATCGGCGATGCCGATGGTGATGTCTTTGTTCCGCGCCTTCAGCCCCATGGAGACGCCGGCAAGCGTGCCCCCCGTGCCCACGGCACAGATGAAGCCGTCCACCTTCCCTTGCGTGTCATTCCAGATCTCGACGGCTGTTGACTCGATATGGCCCTGGCGGTTGGCGACATTGTCGAACTGGTTCGCCCAGATCGCTCCGTGCGGCGCGGTCGCGGCAAGCTGCTCCGCAAGCCGCCCGGAATATCTCACATAGTTGTTCGGGTCTTTGTAGGGGACCGCTGGTACCTCGATCAGCTCGGCGCCGGCAAGCCGCAACATCTGCTTCTTCTCGTCGGACTGTGTGTCAGGAATCACGATGACGGTCTTAAGCCCGAGCGCATTGCCGACAAGCGCAAGTCCAATGCCCGTGTTGCCCGCCGTGCCTTCAACCACCGTCCCGCCCGGCTGCAGCCGACGGGAGTCAAGCGCGTCGCGAATAATGAAGAGGGCAGCGCGGTCCTTCACTGACTGGCCTGGGTTCATGAATTCGGCCTTACCGAGGATGGTGCAGCCCGTCTCCTCCGACGCGCGCTTGAGTTTGATCAGCGGGGTGTTGCCGATCGCCTCGATGATGCCGTTACAGTAGAACACGGGACGCTTCCATTCTTGAGGACTCGAGGCGGCAACCTAAAGAGCCGTGTCCGCGGCCGCAAGGTCCCGATTTTGCTGGAGGTTTGTCGCAACGCTTTGCCAAGATGGCTCTCAATCGCTCAATGCAACGCTATGATGGCGACGCTGCACGCTCCAGGCCTTGACCAGACCTGGCGGATCGAGCGATGAGGGGATGCCCGTGGCCTACCCGAACAGAGTCACGCTGCCAGCCTGATTTGACACCGTGATTTCGCGTTCAGGTACCAGTACCCAACTGCCCTGTTCTCGACCTTGTCGACGATGCCCACCGCTGTGAGATCATCGGCTCCTAGGCAACGATTGGGGAAGCCAATGATGGGAAGTAAGACAAATTGGCGCAAAGGAGCTGGCGGAGCATGCGTGACGCCTCTCGGCTAGAACAAACCCCATGCACCGGCGGGAGCTTAAGCGAGCCTCATCATAGAGGAATGGACGCTCCGGCCGATATGCTACCGACCGCTGCTAAGCGGTCATGGCTTGCGTGGCTTGCTCCCTGGAGCAAGAGCTGTGTTATAGACCGCTCCCATAGGCGGGCGTTTAGCGGGCGTGGTGGAATTGGTAGACACGCCAGATTTAGGTTCTGGTGGC
>DASPOV010000173.1:0-3673 GCA_035625815.1 Methyloceanibacter sp. | reverse complement strand
ACGGTTCTCTGCTTGTTGGTTGGACAGCAAGGGCCGCTCTGGCTGATCAAACACACGGGTGGAAGAGAAAAGCTAAGCTATGACGATCCAGACCATTGGGTTGGGGCCTTGTTCTACATGCGGGTCGGAGAGTGATGGAGGGGGATGACATGACGCGCGCGGTGCTTGGCATCATTGGCGGATCGGGGCTTTACGATCTTCCAGGTCTTGAGAAGGTGCGCGAGGAGTGCATTGCGAGCCCCTGGGGCGAGCCGTCATCGGCCTTGCGGATCGGCGAGATCGCGGGGCTGCCTATCGCGTTCATATCGCGCCACGACAAGGGCCACCGGCTGTCGCCCTCCGACATCAACTACCGCGCCAATATCGACGTGATGAAGCGGGCAGGGGTCACCGACCTCATCTCGCTCTCCGCTTGCGGCTCGTTCAAGGAGGAGCTGCCGCCCGGCACTTTCGTGCTGGTGGATCAGTTCGTCGATCGCACCTTCGGCCGCGCGAGTTCCTTCTTCGGCAAGGGCTGTGTGGCGCATGTGTCCATGGCGCATCCAGTTTCCCCGCGGCTTCGCCTGCGTCTTGCCGAAGCTGCCGAGAAAGAAGGCATCCCCATCGCGAGGAACGGCATCTATGTGTGCATGGAGGGACCGCAATTCTCCACGCTTGCTGAAAGTTTGACCTACAAAAATCTCGGCTATTCGGTGGTGGGCATGACGAATCTGCCCGAGGCCAAGCTCGCCCGCGAGGCGGAGATTTGTTACGCGACGGTCGCCATGGTCACCGACTTCGACTGCTGGCATCCAGACCATGATGCTGTCACCGTCACCGACATCATCAAGGTGCTCTTGGCCAATGCCGAGAAGGCGGCGAGGCTCGCCAGCCGCCTCGCGCGCGACTTCCCGCGTGAGCATGAGCCGTGTCCCATCGGCTCCGACCGCGCCCTCGAAACCGCGATCATCACCGCGCCGGAAGCGCGTGATCCGGAGCTTATCAAGAAGCTTGATGCGGTCGCCGGCCGAGTGCTGAAAGGCGCTTGACCCTACGGCGCGAACCGTGTCGTCATTCCCATATGCGAACCAAAAACAGCCGCGAATAAGGATACAACCAGCGCCCAATCGCAACGAGGATGATGGTTGCTGGAATTGCAGCGATCGACCATTTGATCATGATCATCACGATCCGCCAGAATGGCACGTCGATATCCCGGATGCTCACCAGATTTCCGGCGCCGTCTGTCATGGCATTCCCCTGTTGGTTCGGCGCGAGCCGCTGGCTGGCCGAACTTTCGTTCCACTATAGGCGGCACTGAAGCCGGGCCCGCGGCTCAAACCATTATCACGGAGATCCTGAATGAACCTGACTTCGGACATCGATCTCAAGGACCTCGTGCGCACGATACCCGACTATCCGAAACCGGGCATCATGTTCCGCGACATCACCACATTGCTCGGTCATGCCAATGGCTTGCGCGTCTGCATCGAGCGCTTGGTTCAGCCCTTCACCAATCGGCGCATCGAGTCGGTGGCCGGCATCGAGGCACGTGGCTTCATTTTGGGCGGCGCGGTCGCTGATCGCTTGCGTTGCGGCTTTGTGCCCATCCGCAAGAAGGGCAAGTTGCCGGGGAAGGCCATCGGCCAGGACTACGAGCTGGAATACGGCGTCGACGTCATTGAGATACATGAGGATGCGCTCAAGCCCAGCGAACCAGTGCTTCTCGTCGACGACCTCATCGCCACCGGTGGCACGGCGGAAGCCGCAGTCAAATTGCTGCACAAGCTCAATGCCGAAGTAGTAGGCGCCGCCTTCGTCATTGACCTGCCAGATCTTGGCGGCTCGGCCCGACTCGCCAAGCTTGGCGTGGAGTGTCACACGCTGATGGACTTCGAGGGCGACTAACGCGACCGCCATGAACGTCAACGGCAAGCATTACCGCACTATCTGGCTCAATCCCGATCGCTCAACCGTCGAGATTATCAACCAGACCAGACTGCCTTTCGTGTTCGAGACCGTCACGCTCACTACGCTTGAGGACGCGGCGCAGGCGATTTCGACCATGCAGGTGCGCGGCGCGCCGCTGATCGGGGCGACCGCGGCTTACGGCGTTTGCCTCGCGCTCCGCGACGATCAGTCCGATGACGCGCTCGATCGCGGCTGCGAAGCCCTAGCCGCGACGCGGCCGACCGCCATAAATCTCCGCTGGGCGCTCGATGCGATGAGAAAAGCGGTGCGCAATCTGCCGCGCGAGGCTCGCCTTGCCGCGGCCTATGCGCTTGCCGCGCAGATCTGCGACGACGATGTGGAGACCAACGGGCGGATCGGCGAGCATGGGCTTGGGATCATCCGGGCGCATGCCGAGCGCAAGAAAGGCGAACGGGTCAACATACTCACCCATTGCAATGCCGGCTGGCTCGCTTGCGTCGATTGGGGCACCGCGCTTGCCCCCATCTATCGTGCCTATGATGAGGGGATTGCCGTGCATGTCTGGGTGGATGAGACGCGGCCGCGTAATCAGGGCGCCTCACTCACGGCCTTCGAGCTTGGCGCGCATGGCGTGCCACACACCATCGTTGCCGACAACACCGGCGGCCATCTGATGCAGAAGAAGCTCGTCGACCTCTGCATCGTCGGCACGGACCGCACCACCGCGACCGGCGACGTTGCCAACAAGATCGGCACTTATTTGAAGGCTCTCGCTGCCCGCGACAACCACATTCCCTTCCTCGTGGCGCTGCCCTTTTCCACCATCGACTGGAGCCTCGAGGATGGCAGCGCCATCCCCATCGAGGAACGTGGTGGCGATGAGGTCAAGTTCATGACCGGCAAGCTCAAGGACGGTACCATCGCCACCATGCAGATCGCGCCGGATGGGAGTCCTGCCGCTAATTTCGGCTTCGACGTGACACCGGCGCGGCTGATTACCGGCTTCATCACCGAGCGCGGCGTGACACCAGGCACCCGCGAGGGCCTCGCTACGCTTTACCCGGAGCACGTCAAGAAGCGCGCCGGCTGACCAAGGAATATCGAGAGCTTCTCACAGTCGCGCTCGATTTCGCTACCACCATCCTGCTAGGCACTCTCATCGGCATCGAGCGCGAGAAGCGCAAGGCGGAGGAGGAGAAAACCGGTCACATTGCGGGCCTGCGACCTTTATTCTGTTGGCGCTTTTCGGAGCGGCCGCGGGTTGGCTGTCGCGAACCCTTTCGGTTCCCTGGATCTTCGCTACCGCGTTCGCGATCGTGGGGGCCTTCGTCGTGGCCGGCTATTTCGTCACCGCGCGATCGAGCCAAGCCGGCAGGGACCTGACCACGGAGGTTGCGGCGGTGTGGCGGCAACTGCCATTGTGATTGCGGCGCTCACCAACACTTTGGTGGAGTGCGTCATTGCGATCGACTTGGCCGGCCTCACGCTTGGTAAGCCGCTCCTGATGCCACGGCTGCCTCGCTTCTTGCCGCTCTCGCCGCGGAGCTCCTGCTTAAGGACGGTCGCGACCGCGCAACTACGCCAGAGCGACAGCGGCGGCGACGCCAAGCAGCGCGACCGCGGCAGCCGGGATCAGCCAGAGCGAATAAGGCAGCTCCAGCTGCTGCTCCTTGGTGGCTCTTGCCGGCAACCCGTCATATTTCTCGTGCCATTTGGGGCCAGGGCCGCGCATATAGTGCAGCTCGGGTCGGTAGCTGTCGAA
>DASPOV010000172.1:0-3968 GCA_035625815.1 Methyloceanibacter sp. | reverse complement strand
GGCTTCTGGGAGCGGAACCTGCGCCCCTGGGACCTCGCCGCGGGCATCGTCATCCTGCGCGAGGCCGGAGGCTTCGTCAGTGACGCCGACGGCAGAGATCACATGCTCGAGACAGGAAGTGTAGTCGCAGGCAACGAGACGATCCAGCGCAAGCTCTTGAAGCAGCTGAGGGCCGCCGCGGTCCCGCGTGACGCCGTCGTGGCTGCCGATCCGTCACATTAGACGACGCTTGACCGGCGAGATGGAGTTCGACGGCGCGCCCCGAGGTTGCCGTTTTGCCAAACTTAGTATTCGGGTTAATCTCTGTCCGCAAATCGCCCCCGATTCCCCTGACGGCACCAATGGTAGCGACCACGACGTACAAGGCGAAGCTTACCTATCCGCAAGTGTTTCTCTGGCGGATGAGCCTGTTTCTCATCCTCGCGATCCTACTCGCCATCATCCTCGACGGGCAGACGCAGCAGCTGCGCACGAGCTTCATGGCCAATCCTGGCCTGAATAGTCTCATCATCGGCGTGCTCTTCGTCGGTATTGTCTACTCTTTCCGCCAGGTGCTGCGCCTCTACCCTGAGATCCGCTGGGTTAACAGCTTCCGCATTTCCGACCCGGGCCTCACGGTCGACACCACGCCGGTGCTGCTTGCGCCCATGGCCACCATGCTGCGCGATCGAACCGGACATCTGTCCTTGGCCACCGGCGCCATGCGCTCCCTGCTCGACTCTGTTGCCTCGCGTCTCGACGAGCAGCGCGAGACCACGCGCTATCTCGTAGGCCTCCTCGTGTTCCTCGGCCTGCTGGGCACCTTCTGGGGATTGCTGCAGACCGTAAGCTCCGTCGGCTCGACCATCAGCGCGCTCGATACCAGTGGCAGCGAGAGCGTGATGCTATTCGATCAACTGAAGGAAGGCCTTGCCGCGCCGCTCAAAGGCATGGGCACCGCCTTCTCCTGCTCCATGTTCGGCCTTAGCGGCTCGCTGATCCTGGGCTTTCTCGATCTGCAAGCGGGCCACGCCCAAGGCCGCTTCTACAACGAGCTCGAAGATTGGCTCTCCGGCGTCACAGAACTGCAATCGGCGGAGGGCGTGACCGCCACCGGCGTGCCTCCGCAGCTCCGCTTCGCCCTGCTCGACATGCAACACTCGCTGTCCGACTTGAGCGAGAAGATCGAGCTCCGCGTGCTCGGCGATAACACCGGCGACGCGGTGAAAGACCTCGCCCAGGGCGTGGAGAAGCTGATCCGGCAGATGCGGGCCGAGCAGAAGGTGGTACGCGAATGGGCCGACGAGCAGGCCCAACAGCAGCATGAGCTCGCGGTCGCACTCAAACAGATCACCGGCAAGGCAAAGCTACCGATACATGAGGAAGAGCGGAGCTAGTCATGGGGGTGGCACGAACCAGCCACGGTCGGAGCGCCACGAATTATTGGCCCGGCTATGTCGACATGCTCTCCACCCTGCTCCTGGTGGTGACCTTCCTCATGTCGCTTTTCATGCTCGCCAACTTCTTCATCACCCAGCAGACGAGCGGCAAGGACACCATGCTGTCCCGCCTTAATCGCCAGCTCTCGGAGCTGACCGAGCTTCTTGCGCTCGAGCGCTCCAAGAAGCAGTCGGTCGAGGACAGTCTCTCCGCGCTGCAAGCAACCCTGGTCGACAAGGACAAGGAGAACCAGCGCCTGACCGGACTGATCGGCGAACAGGGCGGCAAGACCGAGGGCGCGGAGGCCAAGGCAAATGAACTGAGCGGCCAACTCGACCAGCAGAAGCGGATCACCAACGAGGCCCTGGCCAAAGTCGAGATCCTCAATCAGCAGATCGCCGCACTGCGCTCGCAACTCGCTGCCTTGCAGGAAGCTCTCGATGCCTCTGAGGCTAAAGATCGCGAGAGCCAGGTCAAGATCGCCGATCTCGGGCAGCGCCTCAACGTGGCCCTCGCAAAGAAGGTCCAGGAGCTTGCACGCTACCGCTCCGACTTTTTCGGTAAGCTCCGCGAGGTTCTAGGCGCCCGTGCCGACTTCCAGGTGGTCGGCGACCGCTTCGTGTTCCCGGCCGACGTGTTGTTCGACTCGGGCTCCGCCGATCTGAAGCCCGATGCCATGTCTCAGATCGACAAGCTCGCCGATGCACTGAAACAGCTCGAGACCCAGATCCCGAGCGACATCGCCTGGGTGCTCAGAATCGATGGCCACACTGACATCAAGCCGATTACCAATGCAAATTTCCCGTCGAACTGGGAACTGTCGTCGGCGCGCGCCATCTCCGTCGTGCGCTATCTGATCGATCAAGGTGTGCCGCCGAACCGGCTGGTTGCCGCGGGTTTCGGCGAATTCCAGCCGCTCGACCCTGGCGACAGCGATGAAGCCTTGCGCAAGAACCGTCGCATCGAGCTGAAGCTCACTGAGCGCTAGCTGCCTTTTCCTTCTCTGCGTCGCTTTGTCAGGCCCCTCCTCCCGGCGTTGACGCGCAGCGCCGTTGTTATGTTATATCATCGCAATGAATGCCGCCCACCATCATGACCCCAAGCTTTCGCGCAATCAGGGCCAAGTGCTGTCCTGCCTGCGCAAGGCGAAGGAGCCGTTGAGCGCCTATGCCATTCTCGACCGGGTCAGGGTAGCCGGCATTTCCCATCCCCCGACGGTCTACCGGGCGCTGAATGAGCTGATCCAGCTCGGCATGGTGCATCGGCTCCAATCCCGCTCGGCCTTCGTCGCCTGCGGCCACGGCGCCTGCAACGGCAAGGCCGCCTTCGCCATTTGCTGCCAATGCGAGAAGGTAGTCGAGATTTCGCTGAGTGCTAAAGACGAGCGGGCGCTGCTTGCGCTGTTGCCGAAAGAGATCGCGGCTGAACAGGTGACGCTTGAGATCGCCGGGCTCTGCGCGGCCTGCCGCCCGGCCGAAGGGGCCTAAAGCCAAGCCATCGGCGGCGCTGCCGAATGATTTGTGCGACTGGGGAGGAAACGCGCTGCAATGGACCAGACAAGTAGCATCGGCCATGGAGACGCCGGCCAGTTGGTGGTCACGTTTCCGCGACTCGGCTTCTCGCTGTTGCGCCTTTCAGTGCCGGCGCGGCTTGTCATAGTGGGCATGATCGCGGCCCTGTTGTGGGTCTCGGTTTGGCTGTGGGCGCTAGCATGACCCAAGACAAGCCGCCGGCCATAAGCTTTCACGATTTGACGCTCGGCTACGAACGGCATCCTGCAGTGCATCACATCACCGGCGAAGTCGCGCGCGGCGACTTGCTCGCCCTTGTGGGGCCGAACGGCGCCGGCAAGTCAACTTTGCTCAAAGGCATTGTGGGGCAGCTTAAACCTCTTTCAGGTTCTCTCAGCCTCGGCGTGCTCAGGCGGAGCGACATCGCCTATCTGCCGCAACAGATCGACATCGACCGCAGCTTCCCGATTAGCGTGTTCGACGCCGTGGCCATGGGTCTTTGGCACGAGATCGGAACCTGGTGCGGTCTCGACCGCGGGCGCAGTTTGACGGTCCTGGAGGCACTCGGCACGCTCGGCCTGCAAGACCTCGGCGAGCGCAGCGTGGGCGCACTTTCGGGCGGACAATTCCAGCGCGTCTTGTTCGCGCGCCTGCTCCTCCAGGACGCGGCCATCATACTGCTCGATGAACCGTTCCGCGCGATTGACACCAAGACCGTTGAAGATCTGCTTCGCATCATCAGCCTATGGCACGAAGAAGGGCGCACTGTCCTTGCCGCATTGCACGATCTCGACCAGGTGCGGGCGCATTTCCCGAAGACATTGCTGCTCGCACGCGAGGTCGTGGCCTGGGGACCAACCAAGCAGGTGTTGACCGCGCAGAACCTCACCAAATCGCGTCAACTCATCGAAGCCTGGGACGAACAGGCGGAAATCTGTGAACGCGGTGAGGCAGGAAAACGGATGTCGGCATGATTCACGCCATCATTGACCCCTTTGTCGAATTCGCCTTCATGCGCCGCGCGCTTGTCGGCTGCTT
>DASPOV010000171.1:0-2362 GCA_035625815.1 Methyloceanibacter sp. | reverse complement strand
GGCGAGTTCGGCGCGAGCGACTCCCCTGCCCGGACCTGCTGCACCACGGCGCCAGGCAATGACACCTTGGCTAGCGCAAGGCGCAGGTCGCGCGCGTCGCCACCCTCCGGCACCACGATCACGATATGCGCGGGCGCGTTGAGATCGAGCGCGCCGGTGAGCAGCCCCGCATGGGAGAACGCGTTTTTGGCGACGGCGCC
Source organism: Methyloceanibacter sp. (assembly GCA_035625815.1). GTDB lineage: Bacteria > Pseudomonadota > Alphaproteobacteria > Rhizobiales > Methyloligellaceae > Methyloceanibacter. Next base: position 2,162 of record DASPOV010000171.1, on the reverse strand, counting down.
GCTAAAGCACTTCACGATTTCTTCGGCGCGCTCGCGATAGCGCTCCTCGCCGGTCCACGAATAGAGCGCCATCAAATTCGACACCATGGTGCCGTTCGCGTTCGGCGTCGCATCGTCGAGCGCGTTGATCGGGCGCACGATGAGATCGGCTGTGTCGTCCGCGGCGAGATAGTAGCCGCCATGGCCTTCCGCCCAATAATGCCGGTCAAGCACGCCGGTCCACTCGCGCGCGGGATCGATATAGTCGCTCTTGCCGGTCACGTTCGCGAGCGCGAGCGAAGCCCTGATCATGTTGGCATAATCGGTGGCGGTCGCCGGCGCCCTCGCTGCGCCGGCACGATAGGAGTGCAGCAGACGCCCATTCGAAATCATCCTTTTACTGACGAAGTCGAAAGCGCGCTCCGCGACCTCGAGCCAGTCCGGCTTGTCGAAGGCGTCCGCCGCTTTGGCGAGCGCAGCGATCATCAAGCCGTTCCAATCGGCAAGCACCTTGTCGTCGAAGCCGGGGCGGACGCGGGCTCCGCGGCGCGCCAAAAGCTTTGCCCGCATCGCCGCAAGACGGGCCTCGGTCGCAGCGTCGCAAAACTCTAACCTATTGAGTCTATTGGGAATAGTGTGACCTTGAAAATTGCCGCACGGCGTCACGTCATAGATTTCGCCGAAGAAGCGCGCCTCGTCCGGGCCGAGCACGTCTTCGACCTCTCCCGCGCTCCACACATAGAACTTCCCCTCCTCGCCTTCGCTGTCGGCATCGAGCGAGGAGGCGAACGCGCCTTCGCTCCGCATCTCGCGCAACAGCCAATCAACCGTCTCGGCGATGCGCTGTGCCAACAGCGGCGACGTCTTCTCGCGCCACACCTCAGTCATCAGGTCGAGCAACAGCGCGTTGTCGTAGAGCATCTTCTCGAAATGCGGGACAAGCCAGCGCTCATCGACGCTGTATCGGGCGAAGCCGCCGCCGAGATGATCGTAGATGCCGCCTTGCGTGATGTGGGCAAGCGTGAGCTGGACGGCCTCAAGCGGATTGGGAAGGCGGTAGCGGAGTCCAGCGCGCCAGAGGAAATTGAAGAATTGAGCTTGGGGAAATTTCGGCGCGCCCCTGATACCCCCATGCACGGGATCGACGATCTGCACCAAGCGCTTTGCGAGATCTTCGAGCGCCCCGTCGGACGGACCCACATCCGCGGCAGCATCGAATTTCGGCGCGAGCCGCTCTTTCAAGGCTTCCGCGTTCTGCCTCACCTTCTCCGGCGCGTCGCGATAGATTCGCGCGACTTCCTTCAACACATGCACGAACGCCGGGCGGCCATAGCTCGCCTGCTTTGGGAAATAGGTTCCGCCCCAAAAGGGCTCGGCTTCGGAGGTGAGGAACACGTTGAGCGGCCAGCCGCCCTGCTCGCCAAGCTCCTGCAGCGCCGCCATGTAGACCGCATCGATGTCGGGGCGCTCCTCGCGGTCGACCTTGATGTTGACGAAGAGGTCGTTCATCACGCCCGCGGTCTCGGCGTCTTCGAAGCTCTCATGTGCCATGACGTGGCACCAATGGCAGGCGGCATAGCCGACCGAGAGGAGGATGGGCTTGTGGCTGCGCTTGGCTTCGGCGAGCGCCTCAGGCCCCCAGGCCCACCAATGGACGGGGTTCTCCTGATGCTGGAGCAGGTAGGGGCTCGTCTCTTGGCCGAGGCGGTTTCCGGCTTCAGCGCGTTGATGCACGGGGGCGTCTGTCATCAGACCTCCAATCCCATTTAGAATAACGCACTCCGTCAGCAGAACGCCCAGCGTTGCAATGCCGAATTCTATGACCTCAAATCCCGATACCATCTGCGCACTGGCGAGCGCTCCGGGGCGAGCAGGGATCGCCGTCATCCGCATCTCCGGGCCTGCAGCGGGGGACGCCTTGCGGGCACTGTGCGGCCACTTGCCAGCGCCGCGCCACGCAAGTCTGCGCACGTTCAAGGATCCCCGAAGCGCCGAAGTGCTCGATCGCGGCCTTGCGCTGTGGCTGCCGGGGCCTTCAAGCTTCACCGGAGAAGACATCGCCGAGCTGCACATCCATGGCGGCCGCGCCGTGGTTGGGCGCGTGATCGATGCGTTGCTGTCGCTCAAAGGCCTGCGGCTCGCGGTTCCAGGTGAGTTCGCCCGCCGTGCCTTCGAGAATGGCA
>DASPOV010000170.1:0-2345 GCA_035625815.1 Methyloceanibacter sp. | reverse complement strand
GTCGCGCCGGGTCATGCACAGCAGTCGCACAAAGCCGCCGGAACCAAATCGCAGCCATTGCACCACGGTGAGCGCGATCCCGCTCCTGGCGTCCTTGGCCTCGACGATCATTTCTTCGCCGGGCTGGCCGCCGATGCGCAGGGGTTCGGCCCGGGTGATCTGCATGTCCTTGACGCCGGGCGTGGCCGAGATCGCGCGGCGCGCGAAACTGTGGCGCTCCTCGGGCTGGTCGGGGGCGCCGGGTCCCAAGGTGATGAGCAGCAGCGGCTGCTCATTGAGCTCGATGCCGTTCTTGGGCCCGTCGGTGAGCAGGGCCACACCGTTCGGCGCCGCGCGCACCAGACGAAATCCGGCGAGCTCCTTGATCTTGAATGGCAGCACGGAGAGTTGTTCGGCGTCCGGCACGGTGGGGCGGATCGCCACCGTGGTGAGCGCCGCGCGGATCGCGTCGTCCGGATAGCTCGCGGCCGCGGCCTCGGGCACCTGGGCGCTGATGAGGGCGGTGAGATTGCCGGCCGCGGCGATCAGGATCCACTTGCGCAGCTTGATGCCGGCCACGACTTGCCGCGCCGAGACGATGAAGCCGTGGCCGTCTTTCAGCGTGATGCTTTCGCGCAGATCAACCTCGGTCCCCTGCGCCTTCAGGGCCTCGGGATCGAACTGCTTTTCGATATCCGGATAGGCCGTGGGCGCGAGCTCGAGCACCACGATGGCAACCTTTTTGTCGGCGTCCTCGAAGCCCTCGAAGGTGCGGCTCTGCACCATGCCGGGCGGGGGCACGAGGCCGATCCGGGAGCCCAGCGGGAACACCGGGTCTGCTGCCTTGACCGGCGCGGCCGAGAGCAACACTGCAACCACCAGCACCATGAACCGAATGACCATCACCACACTCCTGTGGCCGCGAGCGCCTCACCGTCGGCGAGGGTGGCCGCTTGACGGGCGCAGTCATGCCACGGAATGGCGAAAGCTCCAAAGCGTCCCGGCTGCTGCCCGCGGGCCGCCGCCGGTATCGCCGATCGCGGTTTCGTGAAGCTGCGCCTTGCGGCCGAAAATGGCGGCCCTTATATCACCGACGAACGTCGCCTATGCGGCACAGCAAGCGATGAGGGGGTCGGACCGGAGGCGGTACGGGGTCACGACGTGATCCGGGAAAACGCATCCTTCCGAACGCTCGTTAGGTTCGGCCGACCTGCCAGAAAGAGAGGATATCATGGGTAAGGTCATCGGCATCGACCTTGGCACGACGAATTCCTGCGTCGCCGTCATGGAAGGTACCACGCCACGGGTGATTGAGAATGCCGAGGGGATGCGGACGACGCCCTCGATCGTCGCCTTCACGGACGACGGCGAGCGCCTGACCGGGCAGCCGGCCAAGCGCCAGGCGGTCACCAATCCGGAGCGCACATTTTTTGCCGTCAAACGGCTGATCGGGCGGCGCTATGACGACCCGATGGTGGACAAAGACAAGAAGCTTGTTCCCTACAAGATCGTCCGCGCCTCCAACGGCGATGCCTGGCTCGAGGCCGACGGCAAGACCTATTCGCCCTCGCAGATCTCCGCCTTCGTCCTGCAGAAGATGAAGGAGACGGCCGAGGCGCATTTGGGCCAGAAGGTCGAGCAGGCTGTCATCACGGTGCCGGCGTATTTCAATGACGCCCAGCGCCAGGCCACCAAGGATGCCGGCAAGATCGCCGGCCTTGAAGTGCTGCGCATCATCAACGAGCCGACGGCGGCGGCCCTCGCCTATGGGCTTGACAAGAAGAAGAGCGGCACGATCGCGGTCTACGATCTCGGCGGCGGCACTTTCGACATTTCGATTCTTGAGATCGGCGACGGGGTCTTCGAGGTGAAGTCGACCAACGGCGACACCTTTCTGGGCGGCGAAGATTTCGATATGCGGCTTGTCAACTATCTGGCGGACGAGTTCCAGAAGGAGCAGGGCATCGACCTGCGGCGCGACAAGCTCGCCCTGCAACGCCTCAAAGAGGCGGCGGAGAAGGCCAAGATCGAGCTCTCCGCGACCTCGCAGACCGAGATCAATCTGCCGTTCATCACCGCTGACGCGTCCGGCCCCAAGCATCTGACCATGAAGCTCACCCGCGCCAAGTTTGAAGCGCTGGTCGACGATCTGGTGCAGAAGACGGTCGAGCCCTGCCGCTTGGCGCTGAAGGACGCGGCGTTGTCGGCCGGCGAGATCGACGAAGTGGTGCTGGTCGGCGGCATGACGCGCATGCCCAAGATCCAGGAAGTGGTCAAACAGTTCTTCGGCAAGGAGCCGCACAAGGGCGTCAACCCGGACGAGGTTGTCGCCGTCGGCGCGGCCATCCAGGCCGGCGTGCTGCAGG
>DASPOV010000169.1:0-12639 GCA_035625815.1 Methyloceanibacter sp. | reverse complement strand
CGATGATGATGATTCCAGAAGTCCAGATATCGAAAGGAGAGCCGTCCCGCACCGCCTTGCGGATGCCGAGCGGGATCGAAATCAGGTAGCTCAGAAGCGTCATCCAAATGCCGAGCGATATCGATACCGGCAGCTTTTCTTTGATGAGTTGAAGGACACTGATGTCGCGGAAGTAGCTTTTGCCGAAGTCGAAATGCAGATAGTTCCAAAGCATGATGAAAAAGCGTTCATAAGCCGGCTTGTCGAAGCCGAACTGCTTCTCCAGGCTCTTGATGAACTCCGGGTCGAGGCCCTGTGCGCCGCGATATTTGGAAGGTGCGGACACGTCTCCTGGCGCGCCCCCGGGCGCCCGGCCAAGGCCGACTTCTCCACCCCCGCCGCTGAATCTCGCCGTCGCGCCGACATCGGTGCCGGTGAGTTGCGCGATCAGCCGCTCGACCGGTCCGCCCGGAGCAAACTGCACGATGACGAAGGTCACTAACATGATGCCGATCATGGTCGGCACAATGAGAAGAAGCCGGCGCAGGATATAGGCAGTCATGCGGGTACCAAACGAGGCCCTCTTTTGTTGAGATTCGCAGGGAGTTTCGCAGCTTTCTGCTGCTGTTGCCACCCTCCCTCAAGAGGGAGAAGTGCCGCGCAGCCGAATTCAGGCGATCGCTACCGCCTGCGGCGTAAATGGATCATCGCATAGGCTAACAGAGGTAGCACGACGACCAGACCGAAGATCAAGCCCCACCGAGGTGACGATTTCGGCGCCTCGCCGTCCTTCGCATCAGTGGTGGCGGCAGCCGGAAAGAGCTTGGCGGCCTTGGCGCTGTCATACCACCAGGTGTCGAGGATGCCGCGATCGAAGCGCGGCTTCGTCGCGGGCCGCGAGAACTTGTCCCAATAGGCGACGGTGTTGGAGGCTTTGTACCAATGAGGCACCCAGTAATGCCCGGCTCTCAGCACGCGGTCGAGCGCACGTGCTGCCGTTTCAAGTTCGTCGCGGCTCTTGGCTGCAATCACCCGCTCGATCAGCGCGTCAACGGCGGGATCGGTGATACCGGCGAGATTGAGCGAGCCGTCCATCGATGCCGCGGCTGAGCCGAAATAGCTGCGCAACTCCACGCCAGGGGTGTTGCGCATCTGATAGCGCTCGGTGGTGATATCGAAATCGAAGCTCTTCAACCGGCGCTGATACTGCGCGGGATCGACCATGCGCATTGAGGCGTCGATGCCGAGCAGCTGTAGGTTTTTGACGAAGGGCGCAGTCACCCGCTCGAAGGCCGGCTCGAAATTCAGGATCTCGAGTTTCAGCGGCTCGCCCTTGGCATCCACCCGCACGCCATTCTTGATGGTCCAACCGGCCTGATCGAGAAGCTTGCCGGCTTGCTCAAGATTGTCACGAATGCTCCCCGAGCCGTCGGTCTTGGGAGGCACATAAGCGGAGCCAAGGGTTTCGGGCGAGACCTGCGTGGCAAGATTTTCGAGCAAGTTTCGCTCTGGCTCTGACGGCTCCCCCATGGCCTTCATGCGCGAATTCTCGAAGTAGCTTTGGGTGCGCGTGTAGAGCGAGTAGAAGAGGTTGCGGTTGGTCCATTCGAAATCGAAGGCGAGATCGAGCGCTTTCCGTACGAGCGGCTCCTTAAGCTGCTCTCGCCGCGTGTTGAGGAAGAAGCCTTGCGTGCCGGACGGGGTCTCGTCGGGCAGGACCTCCTTCTTCACCTTGCCAGCGCGGATCGCCGGGAAGTCGTATTCAGTGGCCCAGACCTTGGAGGTAAATTCCTCGCGGAAATCGTAGGTGCCGGCCTTGAACGCCTCCATGCCGGCGGTGCGGTCGCGGAAATATTCGAAGCGGATTTCATCGAAGTTCCAGCGGCCGCGATTGACCGGTAGATCCTTGGCCCAATAGTTGCGATTGCGATTATACGAGATCGTCCGCCCCTGCTTGACGTCGCCGACCGTATAGGGACCGGAGCCGAGCGGCGGATCGAGTGTCGTCTGAGCGAAGTCGTGCTTTGTGTAATAGGCCTTGGAGAAGATGGGCAGGTCGGCCACGGTCAGCGGCAGGTCGCGCGTGAGTGAGCCCTTGAACGTATAGCGCACGGTGTGCGGATCGAGCGCTTCTGCCTTCACCACATCGGCGAGCGTTTGCGCATAAATCGGATGGCCCTTGGTTTTCAGCATCTCGAAGGAAAACACTACGTCGTCGGCGGTAAGCGGGCTTCCGTCATTAAACCTGGCCTCAGGCCGGAGCGTGAAGGTCACCGACATCCCGTCGGGAGCGACCTCAGCACTTTTGGCGACGAGCCCATAGGCCGCGTCCGGCTCGTCCGCCGCCCGCGTCATCAGCGTATCGAACAGAAGCTCAAGCCCCTGCGCCGCGTCGCCCTTGAGGATGTAGTTGTTGAGGCTGTCGAAGGTGGTAACGCCACCCCACCCCATGAGTGAGAAGGTTCCTCCCTTCGCCGCGTCGGGGTTCACATAGGCGAAGTGCTGGAAATCCGGGGGATAGGTGAGATCGCCAAAGGCTGAAAGCCCGTGCTTGGCTTTCGCCGTAATGGCAGCGTCGGGCGTCGAGGTGGTGATGAGAGCACCGATGACGACGGCGCCAAAAGCAAGCCCGCGAAGCGGCGGCCGCGCCGTCAAGACTTGGACGCTCCCGGCAACTGGGCCGCCTTCTCCTTGTCGAGCCACCACACCTGCATGAAGCCTGGCGTCAGACCCGGCAAGGTCTCGGGCTGGCCATAGCGGTTCCAATAAGCGATGCGCACCTTCGGCGCGAACCATTGCGGTACCACGAAGTCGTTCCACAGCAGCACTCGGTCGAGTGCTCGGCTCGCCGCCACGAGCTCCTCGCGGTTCTTGGCGAAGATCACATGGTCCACCAGCTTGTCGATGGCCGGATCCTTGATGCCGATCAGATTGCGGCTGCCTTCGCGGCTCGCCGCTTCGGAGCCCCAGAAGTCCCGCTGCTCGTTGCCGGGCGAATCCGACTGCGGGAAATTGCCGACGATGATGTCATAGTCGAAGCCATCGACCCGCCTTGTATATTGCGCGCTGTCCACCATGCGCAACTTCGCCTTGATGCCGATCCGGTCGAGATTGTCGATATAGGGCTGCACGATGCGCTCGAACAGCGGCGAGACGAGCAGAAACTCGACAGTAAGCGGCTGCCCGGTCTTGGTGTTAGTGAGGACGCCGTCCTTCACCTCATAGCCTGCGTCCTTCAGAAGCTGCATGGCCTTGCGCAAATTCGCTCGCAGATCCTCGGGGCTGTTGTTCACCGGATTGGTATGCACCGCGGTGAACACCTCAGGTGGCACCTGATCCTTCACCTCGTTCAAGATCTCGAGCTCGCGTCCCTGCGGCAGCTCGGAAGGTGCCGCGAGCTCGCTCCCCTGGAAATAGCTGCTGACACGCGTATACTGTCCGTAGAACAGGGTCTTGTTCGCCCATTCGAAGTCGAAGGCGAGATTGAACGCTTGCCGCACGCGGCGGTCGGCCAGTTGCGGATGGCGGAGATTGAACACGAAGCACTGCATCGGCTGCGCGCTCTTGATCGGCACCTCCTGCCGCTTGACCCATCCCTCGCGCACCGCGGCGAAGTCATAGGCCGTCGCCCAATTCTTCGCGCTTGTCTCCTGGTGATAATCGAGGTTGCCAGCTTTGAAGCTCTCGAATGCGACCGTCTCGTCGCGGTAGTAGTCGAAGCGGATCTCGTTGAAATTCCACTGCCCGCGGTTTACCGGCAAATCCTTGCCCCAATAGTCGGGCACGCGCTCATAAGAGATCGTCCGCGCGGGCGTCACCTGCTTTATGCGATAGGGGCCTGAGCCAAGCGGCGGGTCGAGTGTCGTCTTCAGCGGATCACGCTGATTGCCATTTGCGTCCTTACCGGTCCAATAATGCTTGGGCAGGATGGTGAGTTGACCCATGATCATCGGCAATTCACGATTGCCCTTGACATCGAAGGTAAAGGTCACCTGGTTTGGTCCCGTTACTTCCGCCCGCGACACGTTTTTGTAGTAGAGCGCCATGCGGGGATTGGCCGCCTTGTTCACTTCGAGGCTGTAGACGACGTCCTCCGGCGTAATCGGCGTCCCGTCATGCCAGCGCGCATCCTCGCGGAGCTTGAAGGTGACGGAGGAATAGTCGACCGGATAGGACGCCCATTCGGCGATCAAGCCATAGGAGGTCGAGGACTCCTCGAGGCTGTCCTGCATGAGCGTCTCGTAGATGAGGCCGAGACCCGCGGCCGCCTCTCCCTTGTAGAGGATCGGGTTCAGGCTATCGAAGGAGCCGATTTCGGCCATGCGGACGAGGCCGGCCTTGGGGGCGTCCGGGTTGACATAGTCGAAATGCTGAAAGTCCGGCGAATATTTCGGCTTGCCGATCAGCGAGACAGCGTGGCGGTGCTGCGGTTCCTCCTGTGCGCTCGCTGCAAGGGTGGCGAGGAAGACAAGGGCGAGGGGGAGGAGAAGGCGACGAGGCATCATGGCGAAGCTACGCTCGACGTTGAACCGTTGCCTACCCGCGCTTGTGCCGAGCGACACCCGCAGGCCCCGGGGCGAGACGACACCCCCCGGGGCTCTTAGCATGAAGGCCGCCCAACCCTCCATGAATTATCGCTCATGTTGAGACCGCTCCCGGCGGCCACGGCGCGTTTGGCCCTCCTCGCATGAAGGTGAGGCCCAATGCTGTGGTCGACTATTCCGACTGGCTCTCGGGATAGGCCGGCTGCGGTTGCGTCACAATCGATGGCTCCGAGAAATCACCCGCTGCCGCAGGAACCGATTCCGCAGCAGGAGCTTCCTCAGACGCCGGGGTCCGCTCCTCGGCTCCCTGCTGAGCGGGTGCGGTTTCCTCAGACTTTGGCGCTTCCGGTGCAGGCGGCACAGGAGTTTCGGCAGACGGCGCTGGCTGTTCAGCCTTGGGAGCTTCCGGCGCTGGTGCGGGCTGCTCGGCCTTAGACGCTTCCGGTGCCGGTGCGCGGGCCTCAGTCTTAGGCGTCTCTGGTGCAGCAGCGGGTGTCTCGGCCTTGGGCGCCGGCGCCGCAGGTGTGGCCTCTGGCAACGGTACCGGATTGTCGCTCTTGGTGCGCAGGAAATCGATCACGTCGGCGCGCGTTGTAAGATCCGGAAGGCCCGGGAATGCCATCGCCGTGCCCGGCGCAAATGCTTGCGGATTCGTGAGCCAAAGGTCGAGATGCTCGAAGGTCCAATCACCCTCGCTTGCTTTGGCCTTGAGCGCGGGCGAATAATTGAAGCCTTCAACCGAGGCGATCTTGCGTCCTACGACTCCATAGAGATTGGGGCCGATCGGGCTCGGGGCGCCCTTGTCGAAGCTGTGGCAGACTTTGCACGCGGCTGCGGCAGCTTCGCCTTTCTTCGGATCGGCTTTGGCCAGGGTAGGCAGGATATGGGCGCCTGGGGCTGCCTCAGGGCCGGCTTTTGTGGCGCCTTCGGCGGGCTTCGCACCTTCGGCGGCCGGTGCCGCGGCTGTGACCTGTGGCAGTGGCGGCGCGTTCTCGGTCTTGCTGCGGAGGAACAGGATCACATCAGCGCGCTGCTTCGCATCAGGGAGGCCGGGAAAGCCCATCGTCGTGCCAGAGGCAAAGACTTGTGGGTTGGTGAGCCAATGGTTGAGATTCTCGTAGGACCATTCCTCTTCCGCATGAGCTTTGAGCGCCGGCGAATAGTTGAAGCCGTCAACCGATGCGATCTCGCGCCCGACCAGGTCATGAAGATTGGGGCCGATCGGGCTCGGCTGTCCGGCTTCGAAGCTATGACACGCCTTGCAGACTGCCGCCGTCGTCTCTCCGCGCGCTGCGTCGGCCTTGGCCAGAAGGGCAGGGAGATCGCTCGCAGCCACCGCTGGCTTTTCGCCAGCCCTTTCCTCGTGCTTAGCCGCGGCCACTTGGTAGCCGGGCTTCTCGGGCTCATGCTCCTCAAAGGCGATGTTGATCAGCGTTTTCGTGCCAAAAATGAGCAGCAGAGCACCAAGCACGGCCATGGCGATCTGGTTCAGGCGATAATGCTTCATGGTTGATTTTCCCCCAGATGCAGAGGCTACTTTTCGAAGCTCTTGCTACGGAAAGTGAGGCTGCTCGGCGTAGACGGCTGTTGTAGCTGACGCATTTGGTGCTGCCAAGGTGTCGCGAGGCATTGGACGTGTTATCTGACCCCATGGCGTCGAATCTGATTGTCATTCCGTCGAGGCTAAAGGCCACACGGCTGCCGGATAAGCCTCTCGCCGACATTGCGGGCGAGCCCATGATTGTCCATGTCTGGCGGCGCGCCGTGGAGGCCGCTTGCGGGCCGGTGGTGGTAGTCGCTGACGCCGAAGCCATCTGCGAGGTGGTGCGTTCCGCTGGCGGCAAAGCGTTGATGACGCGTCCGGACCATCAAAGCGGATCGGACCGCATCTTCGAGGCGGTCTCCAGGCTCGACCCCGAAGGTGGGGTCGGGACCATCGTCAATCTGCAGGGTGATTTGCCGACACTCGATCCGCGCCTCGTCCGCGCGTGCATCGAGGCTCTTGACGATAGCGCCGCGGACATTGGCACCATCGCCGCGGAGATTGTCAGAGACGAGGAGCGCACCGATCCGAATGTGGTGAAGGTCGTGGGTTCGCGTCTCGGCCCGCGCAGCTTGTGGGCACTCTATTTCACCAGGGGTACTGCGCCTTACGGCGATGGCCCCCTCTACCACCATATCGGCATCTACGCCTATCGGCGCGCCGCACTTGCCCGCTTCGTGTCCTTGCCGCCGTCGCCGCTCGAGCTCCGCGAGAAGCTCGAGCAGCTCCGCGCGTTGGAGGCCGGGATGCGCATTCATGTTGCCCTCGTTGACACCATACCGCTTGGTGTCGATACTCCGGCCGACCTTGCCCGGGCGCGTGAATGTCTCGCGCCGAAAAGTGCTTCCCCGTCCTAAAGCGACCTCTCTCCATGACCGCAGCCAAGCGACAGAAAATCGCCTATCAGGGCGAGCCCGGCGCCAATTCACATCTCGCTTGCCGCGACGCCTATCCGAAGCTGGAGCCGCTCGCCTGCCCCACCTTCGAGGATGCCCTTGCCGCGGTGAAACGCGGAGAGGCTCAGCTCGCCATGATCCCCATCGAGAACTCGGTCGCCGGCCGTGTCGCCGACATCCATCATCTCTTGCCGGACTCCGGGCTCTTCATCGTTGGCGAGCGTTTCGAGCGCGTTCGCCATCAGCTCCTCACTTTACCTGGCGTGCAGCTCCGCGAGCTCAAGACCGTGCACAGCCACACCATGGCACTCGGCCAGTGCCGCAAGACGATCCGCGCGCTGAAGCTCAAGCCTGTGGCCGAGGCTGACACGGCGGGCGCCGCGCGTCACTTGCGCGAGTCGGAGGACCGCACTTGTGCCGTGATCGCCTCGGCGCTTGCCGCCGAAGTCTATGGGCTGAAAGTGGCCAAGGCCGGCATCGAGGACGCCCAACACAACACCACGCGCTTCGTGGTGCTCGCGGCCAAGCCCGACCATGCCAAACCCAAGGATGGTCCGGTCATCACCACCTTCATCTTCCGGGTGCGCAATGTGCCGGCGGCGCTCTATAAGGCGCTTGGCGGCTTTGCCACCAACGGGGTCAACATGACGAAGCTTGAGTCCTATCAGCTCGAAGGCTCGTTCAACGCCACGATGTTCTATGCCGATATCGAGGGCCATCCCGACAAGCGGTCCGTTCAACTTGCCATGGAGGAGCTTGCCTTCTTCACGAGCGAGGTGCGTCTGCTCGGCACCTATAAGGCGAGCCCTTTCCGCGCCGATTTGAAGGCCATGTCCCGCTAGGGCCTCGGGGCGAACCGTCGGTTGCCACATGGGCCGCTATCCCCAATATACTCCTTCCGGGAGGTTGGCGACAGGCGCGTTCCTCGCCAACCGGGTCAGGTCCGGAAGGAAGCAGCCCTAACGAGATCGATGCGGGTTGTTTGTCCAGCCTCCCACCCCGCGTAAGTCGTGCGTCGAGGCGTTAGGTCAATGTCGGCCCAAGTGTCTCTTCCCGCGTGAAAGTCTTACGTTCCATGGCCGAATCCAAAGATCAGCAAGAGAGCCTGCCGAGGCGCTCCACGAATAAAGCAGAGAAAGCCGCCGCCGGACCCGGTACGCCCGCGGCTGGCAGCCAGGGTCATGCCGCGCTTGCCCGCAAATACCGGCCGAAACTGTTCTCCGGGCTGATCGGTCAAGAAGCCATGGTGCAAACGTTGCGCAATGCCTTTGCCTCAGGCCGCATCGCCCAAGCCTATGTGCTCACCGGCGTGCGCGGCGTGGGCAAGACCACTACTGCGCGATTGATCGCACGTGCGCTCAACTATGTCTCACCCTCCGGCGAGGGGGCACCCACCCTGGATATGACGGAAGAGGGCGAGCACTGCCGCGCCATCCTGGAAAGCCGCCATCTCGACGTGGTCGAGATGGACGCGGCCTCCCACACAGGCATCGACGACATTCGCGACTTGATCGACAGCGCCCACTACAGGCCGAACACCGCCCGCTACAAAGTCTACATCATCGACGAGGTGCATATGCTGTCGAAGCAGGCCTTTAACGGCCTGCTCAAGACGCTGGAAGAGCCGCCGGAGCATGTTAAGTTCATCTTCGCCACCACCGAGGTGCGCAAAGTTCCGGTGACGGTTCTGTCGCGCTGCCAGCGCTTCGACCTGAAGCGGATCGATGTCGAGCAGCTTGCCCAGCACCTCTCCGGCATCGTCGCGCAAGAAAATGCCGTGGCGGAGCCCGCCGCGCTGACACTGATCGCGCGGGCGGCGGAAGGCTCGGTGCGGGATGCGCTATCAATCCTCGATCGCGCCATCGCCTTCGGCTCTGGAAAGGTCGAGGCTGAAGCCGTGCGAGGGCTGCTTGGGTTAGCTGACCGAGGCCGCATCTTCGACCTGCTCGAGACCGTACTCGCAGGTGATGCGGGGAGCGCACTTGCGAAGCTCGCCTCGCTTATCAATGACGGCGCGGAGCCGGCTCAAATCGTCACCGACCTTGCCGATGCGGTACACGCAGTGACCCTGGTCAAGGCGGCGGACGCCTCCGACCCCGCGGCGAGCGAGGCTGAGCGGGCGAGCGCCGCCGATCTCGCCAAGCGCCTCTCCATGCCGGTGCTCGCCCGCGCCTGGCAGATGCTGCTCAAGGGCCATGAGGAGGTGCGCGCCTCGCCCCGGCCGCATGCCGCCGCCGACATGGTGCTGGTGCGGCTTGCTTATGCTGCCGATCTGCCGACGCCCGCCGACCTCATGCGCCGCCTCAGTGACGGTGGCGGCGCGGACGGCGAGGGGACTGGTCACGCGAGGCCAGCCAAGCAAACGCCCCGACAGTCGCCGCTGCCGGATGCGTCAATCGAACCGACACCAGCGGCCGAACCTGAAGAGCCTGCTGCCGCGCCATCGCTTACAAATCCGAAAAGCTTCGAGGAGTTAGTCGCGCTCGCTGGCGAGAAGCGCGACTTGAAACTCAAGCACGCCCTATCCGAGCAAGTGCGCCTCGTGCGCTTTCGCCCGGGGCATCTTGAGATCAATCCGCTCAGCTCCGCGCCGAAGGAGCTTGGCCAGGAGCTCATGCGCAAGCTGAAAACTTGGACCGGCCGCGTGTGGATGGTGGCGCTGAGCGGGGAGGAAGGCGCCGCTCCGCTTGGGCAACAGCGCCGCGCGCGCGAAGCCAGCGAGATCGAGCTCATTCGCGATCACCCCGAGGTCAAAGAGGTGCTGCAACACTTCCCCGACGCGCGCATCGTCGCGGTGCGGCCCACTGCGACCGAGGAACCGCCCGCCGACATCAATGAGGCTAGCGAGCCAGAGTTCAAGGAGGACGAAATCGGCCCATGCAGAATTTTGCCAACATGATCAAGCAAGCCCAAGAGCTGCAGGGCCGCATGGCCGAGATGCAGGCGGAAATGGAGCGCACCCGCATCGAGGGCCAATCCGGCGGCGGCCTCGTAGTGCTCACGCTCAACGGCAAGGGCGAGTTGGCAGGGGTGAAGATCGACCCGTCTCTGGCAAAGCCCGAGGAGGTCGAGATCCTGGAAGACCTCATCGTCGCCGCCCACACCGACGCCAAGGCCAAGGTCGAAAGGCTGCTACAAGAAAAGATGCAAAGCCTGACTCGCGGCTTGCCGCTTCCTCCCGGCCTAAAGCTGTTCTAGCCTCCGATGGCGCGTGCTGCCGCGAGCGCCGAGATCGAGCGCCTCATCCAATTGTTGGCGCGCCTGCCGGGCTTGGGCCCCCGCTCGGCACGCCGCGCCGCGCTCCATCTCGTCAAGAAGAAGGAGCAGTTGCTCGCGCCGCTTGCCGCGGCGCTCACGGAAGCACACGACCGCATCGTTACCTGCGAGACCTGCGGCAATATCGATACGGTAAGTCCCTGCACCCTTTGCCGTGACGAGAGCCGCGACCGCTCGCTCATCTGCGTGGTCGAGGAGGTCGGCGACCTCTGGGCGCTTGAGCGGGCGCATGTGCTGAACGGGCTCTATCAAGTGCTCGGCGGCACGCTATCGCCACTCGACGGCGTGGGGCCGGAGGATTTGGCAATAGCCAAGCTGATTGAGCGCGCCGGCGCCCCGCACATGAAAGAAGTGTTGCTCGCGCTGAACGCGACGGTCGAGGGTCAGTCCACCGCGCATTACCTGACGGACCAACTCGCTGGCTGCAATGTCACCGTCTCGCGGTTGGCCCATGGCGTGCCTATCGGCGGCGAGCTCGATTATCTCGATGAGGGTACGCTCGCGGCCGCGGTGAAGGCCCGCAAGACGATGTAACCGTCATTGGCACCACCGCAAATCCATGGCCGCAAAGCAGCGCGAGCTGCGGAACTACATTTCGATTCGATTTGGAATGATTTTGCGTTCCGCGACGACGACATAATCTGCGATCTACGGCAAGCTCTCCCCGTGTGAACATTTATGTCGGGCCCGGTTATTGGCCGTCGCTGCTGGTCGCCGCGCTATGGGTATGTCCCCTGCCGCTACGGCTATCGATCGGGCTACCAGCCTCTAAGGCTCAGGGAAAGCGCGCCTCGTTGCGTTCCTTCCACTCGATTTCCTCGAAGGCCCCACGCTTGACCAAAATCCACAGGACGGCGAGGCCCGGGGTCGCCGCGGCGGCACACAGCGCGAAGAAGACCACCCATCCCGCGGCCGCAGCGACGAAGCCCGTGATCGAGGAGAGGGTGGTGCGGCCGAAGGAGGCAAGCGCTGTGAGCAGCGCAAACTGCGTGGCGGTATGGGTCGGGCTCGTGCACAGCGCCGAGAGATAGGCGATGAATACCACGGTGCCCATGGCGCTCGTGAAATTCTCTGTGGAAATAGCGAGCGTCAGCGCGGCGTGATTTACCCCGAGCCCAGCCTGCCAGGAGAAGGCGAAGTTCGCGAGTGCCTGCAGGATGCCGGCGGCCAAGAGCGCCCGGGACAACGGTATGGCGCGGGCAAGCAGGCCGCCGGCGACGCCCCCAAGCAGCGAGGCAATCAGGCCCACGCCCTTGATGATCGCGGCATAGCTGGCCTTGTCGAAGCCAATGGCGAGCACAAAGGGGCCGGTCATCACGCCGGCGAAAGTGTCGGTGAGCTTGTATAGCACAACGAAGAGTAGGATGAGCAGCGCGTCCTTCTTGGAGAGAAAATCGGCAAAGGCGTCATAGGCCGCGCGGAAGAAGCGCGCGAGCGGATCGGCGCCCTGCTCGCCGGCCATCTCGGCAATTGCCGCGCGATCCTTCTCTCGCGACTCCTCCGCAAGCAGCGCCGCCGCCATGCCGATAAGCACGCATGCCGCCATGGCTGCATAGCCGTAGCCCCACACGAGGCCCCTGTCGACGCCGCGATAGTCGAGATAGGCGACGAGCGCCACGGCGCCTGCGGTGGAGACAAGCATTCCGACGCGATAGGCCGCGACGAAATAGGCCATGCCGGCGGCCTGGGCATCGGTCGGGAGATATTCGACGCGGAAGGCATCGATGACGATGTCTTGCGTGGCGGAAGCGGCCGCCACGATCAACGCGGCGAGCGCGACCATGAGCGGCGCCTTCAAGGGGTCTTGGAAGCCTAACAGCAGGATCGCTGCCATGAGCAAGATCTGCGAAAGCACGAGCCAGCCGCGCCGGTGACCGAGCGCCTTGCCGAGCACTGGCACCTGGAAGGCATCGACGATAGGCGCCCAAAGGAACTTGATGGTGTAGGGGACGCCGACCAGCGCGAAGAGGCCGATGGTGCCGAGATCGACGCCGACGTCCTTCATCCAGAGGAGCAGCGTCGAGCCGGAGAGCGCGAGCGGCAGGCCCGACGAGAAGCCGAGCAAGAGCACGATGAGCACGCGCTTGTCGAGAAACACGCTTGCAACGCGCGCAAATCGCTCCCCAAAGGTCGGCTTTTGCGTGGTTCCCCCGGTCGCCGTCATCGCCTTGCTCATAGCAGGCAGATGCCTCCGCGTCATGCCTCTGTTAGCGGCGAAACCTGAACGCAGGCGCAAATTGATCGGTACCGCCGGCGGTTTGGGCAAGTACGCCAGGACGAAGGCCAGCCCGAGCGGCGCCGACTTCGTGAACCGTGAGACCAAGGGAACGGGCCCGGGTACCAACACCCAGAACGACGTTGTGGGAACGCCAGTCCAATAGAAACCGCGCGGCAACTGGAG
>DASPOV010000168.1:0-14493 GCA_035625815.1 Methyloceanibacter sp. | reverse complement strand
CTGCGGACAAGGCCGCCGTGACGCCGCAAGTTCCTGCATCGGCGGCT
Source organism: Methyloceanibacter sp. (assembly GCA_035625815.1). Classification (GTDB taxonomy): domain Bacteria; phylum Pseudomonadota; class Alphaproteobacteria; order Rhizobiales; family Methyloligellaceae; genus Methyloceanibacter. Next base: position 14,446 of record DASPOV010000168.1, on the reverse strand, counting down.
CCGGGGGTTGAGGCAAATAGGGGCGCGCCGGGCGCCGTACCATCTGCCCGGCAGGAGCCAGAACAGCTACCATGGAGTCACACCCCCACCGGCGCCGATCAGGCGTCTCAGCCAGCCACTCCGGCGGGGGATGCGCAAACAACGCCGGCCGCCGCCGATGACGCGCTCCCCCCTCGAGCCCCAGTGGCACCGCGAAAGAGGCCGAACCGCCCGCCTCCGGCACGGGACGACTGGAAGAAGGGCATCAGTATTTTTGGTGGCGGTTAGGCGTCGCGGAGCTGTAGCCGCTCCAACACGTAAAGCCGGATGGCGGCGGAGAGACTCGTCTCTGGGAGCACCGTCTCGGAGAGTTTCACCCCGGCACGACCGGACCCGCCGCGCCGCCGGTCGATCTCGCTGACAAGCTCGGCCACCGATCTGCCGTCGGCCTCGGCCAGCTTGCCAAGACCCTCCCAAAACGCATCTTCCAGCGAGATGCTGGTGCGGTGCCGGGCAATGGTTATAGAGCGCTTATGGTGCAATTTGCCCATGGCACCGTAGGTCACCGCTTGTGTCCCACCATGTCCTCCGGCCGCACCAGCCGATCGAAGTCCGCTTCGCTGATGGCACCGAGCCGAACCGCCTCCGCCCGCAAGGTGGTCCCACGCTTATGAGCGGCCTTGGCGATCTCCGCCGCCTTGTCGTAGCCGATATGGGGCGCAAGCGCGGTGACGAGCATCAGCGAGCGGTCGAGATGTTCCTTGATGCGCGGCCGGTTGGCCTCGATGCCAATAACGCAATTGTCGGTGAAGCTCTCGGACACATCGGCGAGTAGCCGGATCGACTGGAGCATGGCATAGGCCATCAGCGGCTTAAATACGTTCAGCTCCAATTGGCCCTGGCTGCCTGCAAAGGTGATAGTGGCGTGATTGCCCATGACTTGGGTCGCCACCATGGTCACCGCCTCGCATTGGGTAGGATTCACCTTGCCCGGCATGATCGAGGAACCAGGCTCGTTTTCGGGCAGCAGGAGTTCGCCGAAGCCCGAACGTGGGCCCGAACCGAGCAACCTGATGTCGTTGGCGATCTTGAACAATGAGACGGCGACGGCGTTCAGCGCCCCATGAGCAAACACATAGGCATCGTGGGTCGCAAGCGCCTCGAATTTGTTCGGCGCGGTGACGAAGGGCAGCTTCGTCATCGCCGCAATCTTGGCGGCGAACAGCTCGGGAAACTCAGGACTTGTATTGAGGCCGGTGCCAACCGCGGTGCCGCCTTGGGCGAGTTGGTAGAGCCCATACAGCCCCTGCTTAATCCGCTCCATGCCATGAGCAATCTGCACCGCATAGCCGCCGAATTCCTGACCGAGAGTTAGCGGCGTGGCGTCCTGCAAATGGGTACGGCCGATCTTGAGGATGTCTTGGAAGGCCTCGGCCTTGTCCTTCAGCGCTTTATCGAGTCGGGCGAGCGCCGGATTCAGCCGATAGGCGAGCTCGAGCGCGGCCGCTATGTGCATGGCAGTGGGGAAAGTATCATTGGAAGATTGGCCGAGATTGACGTGATCGTTGGGATGAATCGGGTGCTTGGCCCCCAAGGTGCCGCCAAGGAGCTCGCTTGCCCGGTTTGCAATCACCTCATTCAAATTCATGTTCGATTGCGTGCCGGAACCCGTCTGCCAGACGAGCAGCGGAAAATGCGAGTCATGCTTGCCTTCGATCACCTCATCGGCCGCCATCACGATCGCCTTGGCGAGATGCTCGTCGATCAGGCCAAGCTCGAGATTGGCCTGAGCCGCGGCCTTCTTGACCATCGCGAGCGCCCTGACCAGCGGCTTAGGCATAATCTCCTCGCCGATCTTGAAGTTCCGGCGTGAGCGCTCGGTCTGCGCGCCCCAATACCGGTCGGCAGCCACGTCGATGGGCCCGAAGGAATCGGTTTCCACGCGCGTTAAGGTTGCAGCCTGTGGACTACGACGAGTGTCCTTGCTCGCGGCCATACTTAGGTCTCCGTTTCGGCCAATTCGAACAAACCAAGGGTCAGAACGCCTGCATGACCTATCGGCTCGACCTTGGCTAGGCTATAACATTGCAACAGGGTGGGAGAACGCGTTCATTGCTGCTGATTTTTAGGCCTTCTGCCGAGGAGCGCCCAAGGCTGTCCGGGCTTGGACCCCGTGAGATTGGGTGAGGAAGGCGAGTGATTGAGGTTCCGGTGAAGCTGGTATTGCCGGTGCCGCGGGCCGTGCGCATCGCGTTGGCATTGGCACGCCTGTGTGCCCTGGTGACTTGTGCCATCGGGGCGCTCGTGCTTGCCAGCTGGCGTTTCGATCTTTCGGCGCTCGCCCCCCTTTTGCCTGAGCTCCACAGCATTGCCCCGAACGCCGCAGCCGGTGTGTTCACCGCGGGCATCGGCCTCTTCTGCGTCACCGTCAAGGGGCTCCGGCCTCTTGCTTGGCTCATCGGCATCGGGCTCGTCGTGCTCGGTGCGACGAGCGTCGCTCAGGAGTTGTACGGTTTCGACCTTGGTATCGACCGGAGTCTGCTTGGCAATGCAGCGCTGCCTCCCGACGCCTCCGGGGAAACGCTATCCCTCCGCATGGCTCCCGGCGTCGCGGGATCGCTCATTCTGTTCGGGCTCGCCCTGCTCTGCGCAAAGGGCGACCGGCTCGGTTCCGGCATCAGCCAGGTCTTTACCATCGCCATGCTAGCGCAGATCCTGATCGTGCTCACCGGCTATGCTTATGGCGTCGCCACCGTCAATTTCCCCTTCCCGTTTACCTCGATGTCTCCCTACGGCTTGGTGAGCTCGCTCTTGCTCGCGATAGGTCTGCTTGCCGCATCGCCAGAGGAGGGACTCGCCGCGGCGATCATCGATAAGTCGCCGGCTGGTGAGATGCTGCGCCGGCTCCTCCCGGGCATCATCGTGCTGCCGCTCGTCATCGGCTGGTTCGCCCATCAAGCGGAAATCGGCAACTACTACGATAGCGCGGCGACGCTCGCCATCTTCGCCGTGTCGAGCATCATCGTGCTCGCGGCCTTCAGCTGGACGACGATCGACGCGGTGCGGCGCGCCGATCGCGCTCGCAACGAGGCGCTGATCGAGCTTAGGGGACAGCGGGAATGGTTGAGCACCACCGTCGGCAGTATCGGCGAGGGGGTGATCGCCACCGATCCTTCCGGCAGCGTGCTTCTGCTCAACAAAGTCGCCGAGCAGCTGACGGGCTGGCCGCTCGCGGACGCACGCGGCAAGCCGATCTGGGAGGTTTTCCGCGTCATCGACGAGGCAAGCCGTAAGCCGCTCGACGATCCAGCGCTCAGGGCCTTGCGCGAGCGCGCCACGACCCGGCTTGAATCCGGCGCCCTGCTTGTCACCCGTGATGATAAGGAGCTGCCAATCGAGGACTCCGGCGCTCCCATTCTCAGCTTCGACGGCTCGCTTGCGGGCGCCGTGCTGATTTTCCGCGATGTGACCGAGCGCCGCCGGGCCGCGCAACGCCAGACCATGCTGGTCGGCGAGCTCAATCACCGGGTCAAGAACGTGCTCGCCATCGTGCAGTCGCTGGTGCAGGCGAGCCTGCGCCAAGCCAGCAACCGGCCCGCCCAGGCTATGGCCCAGACCTTGTCGGACAGACTCCGCGCGCTCCATCGCGCCCATGACCTCCTGCTTGAGGCGCAATGGTCTGGTGCAAGCCTTAAGGCCATGGTCGAGCGCGAACTCGAGCCCTATCAGCGCGAAGGTGGCCCGAGGATCCTGATCAAGGGGCCGGACGTTCTACTACCTCCGCAATGTACCTCGATCCTCGCCATGACTTTGCACGAGCTCGCCACCAACGCCGTGAAGTATGGGGCCTTGTCGTCGAACGCCGGCCAGCTCGGCGTCTCCTGGAGGACGGCGCGCGGAAACCGGTTGCTGCTCGCCTGGGAGGAACGGGGCGCCGGTGTCGCGCTCAAGCGGAGCAATGGGTTCGGCATGCAGCTGATCGACAAGGGTATCCGCCACAACCTCGGCGGTGAAACCAAGGTCGATTTCAGGGCAACGGGCCTCTATGTCGAGCTGAACGTACCGCTTGAACCTGCCAGGGACACCGGGCCAAAATCGGTGCCGGCGCCGGCCGATTCCATCTAGTCACTCCGGCGAGCGGATCGCTTCATTGGCGTGACGCAAGCGCTCCGAGAAATCGCGCGTCAGACTGGAAAGAAAGTCACCATGCTGTTGGGGTGCGCGGCAGCAAGCTCGTTGAGCTGTTCGACCGCAAGCCCCTAGCTGATGACCTTCTTGTCGGCGATGACGTCGGCGGACCACCCCGCCCACGCCAAATAGGGCCTCGCCGCCCGGAGCCCAAGTACGCGACACGCCGCCGTTTTCTCGCCCGCAGGGCCGGCACTCTGATCTACACGCTCACACTCCCCCGCGCGGGCACGAAAACTCTTCGCCTGGTCGACCCCGCAGATAATCGCTTCTCCCTTGTCAAAAAGGGGGGCGCACGATGGTCTGTACCAGCCGGGTATTCCTCGGCGCTCAAGCCCTGAACACATCGAGCTCGGACAGCGCAAATTTCGGCGTGTTTCAACTGTTTGCGAGAATCTGATCCTCGCACCATTCGAGCGCAACATCGACGTCGCGGAAAACGCGCAAGAGCGAGCCGGTCTCATGCTCGGCGAGCGCGCGAAATACGGGCAAGCCGCCCATCATTGGCGATCTCGGCGAAGCGCAGCTCGATCTCGCCGTCGCGCATGGAATGAACAAGCGTGAGGATCAGCTTACAGGCCGACGTATCGGCAAGATGCACGCGCTTGAAATCGACGATGACGTAGCGGGCGGTCTCGCTGAGCTCCGCGATGCGCTGCAACAGCTGCTCGGTGGAGACGAAGAACAGCGGCCCTTGCGCCTCGATCACGGCGTTCTTGAAGCCTTCGACCGCGAGCAGGTCGCGTTCCTGCATGGTGCCGCAACCGGCTTGAAGGGGCCGCGATAGACGGCGGATCACGCTCCCATTGGTGCGGTTGTTGAAGACGTGCAGCTCGAAACTCATTGGAAATGTCCTGGCAGACCTTGATGTCGCGCACGCTGTTGCCTTGCGGATCGAGCGGCAGCGAGTAGCCGCCGATGCCGTGCCATGACTCACCTCGAAACGCCGCCCTTCGGCGGCATGCCGACCTCGTAGGACCATTGGCCGGCATGCTTGTACGTGCTGCAAGAGTTCACACCAGTGAGCGGGTGACCCCGTCATTGGCAAGCGTCGCCGCGATCATGGCGAGGTCTCGGCAGTGACGGTGATGGAGCATTGCCGGAAGGTAAAGGTGAGAGCGCCTCAGCCCCCACGTCAGTTTGACAAACCCCGGCGGACCTTATCAAAACCTTTGAGCAGCGCACGCCTAAGTTTTGAGCAGCCTTGCGAATGAATTGAGCTTAGGCAGCTGCGAGCGGCCTCGCAAGCGGCCTACTTTTTGCGGAACCGGTCGAGCTGTACGACCTCGGCGCCAGAGCGCGTTCTCTCGGTCCGCGCGGTCTCTTCGGCGGGTGCCGGCGCGGGCTCGGGGCGAGGCTCGGTTTGGGTTGGACGCTGGGGGGTAGCCTCATCCGCATCGGCCACGAGGTCTGGCAGTGCCGCGGCCATATGCTGGCGGGCAAGATCATTAGCGGCGCCAGGTTTGCCAAATTGCAGGCCGAACTGGGCGGACGGATCGTAGAACGCCTTCACAGCTTGGAAGGGCACCACGAGCCGCTCCGGCAGGCTGCCAAAGGAGAGCTTGACCTCGAACCGGTCGTTGGTCACTTGCAGATCCCAGAATTGGTACTGCAGGACGATGGTCATCTCCTCGGGATATTGCTCTTTGAGCCGCTTCGATACCGAGACCCCCTCTACCCCCGTGTCGAAGGCGATGTAGAGGTGATGTTGCCCAGGAAGGCCGCTTCTCTGCACGAGGGTCAGCACTCTCCTGATCACGCCGCGCAACGCGTCCTGCGTGAGGAGGTCGTATCGGATTTCGTCGCCTGCCATTGGACCTCGTCGCCCCTCCGCGACCTGAGGTAGGGCCCCGCTAAAGTGGAGGGCTTCTGTTGCCCGGTGCCCTCCGAAACCGCGCCTAGCCCCTGCGAAGGGACTGGGACTTCAATGTTTAGGCTGTCGCGCCGCTTACGCAGCGAGACGAGCCTCCGCATAGTTGTCGTTTGCAACTATTTGGTTGGTCCGATAACGGCGGTACCATGCCGAGCGAAAGCGCGACCTTTACACCCTCGTCGATCCTGTTTCGCCCCCATTTCAGAAGCCAGAGATCAGAAACCCGAATTGGACTCGAAGACTGCAGGCCTTTCGCCCGTTTTTTTGATTCTGGTTTTTGATTTCTGGCTTTCTGCTTCTGATGGTGGAGGCGCCGGGTACTGCCCCCGGGTCCGAATGGTTTATTACGAAGGCTGTTTATCGCCATATCCGGCTTGCACCGGCAGTTTCTATATAAGCCGCTATGGCGGCAAAAAAAAGGTTCATGGTCAGGGCGTAACTGGGTGGGGATAAACTTGGTCCTGATGCCGATGGCGCTCGGCGCTCAGTGGGGCTTTATCTTCACGATCTCGCCGCTTGCCGCATTCGCCTCCATTTCGATCTTATGGCCGCTCACGTACCGGCCCTCGGCCTTCCGTGAGGTGTTTGTGGCCCGCCGCGGCCGGCAGCAACAAGGTTGAAAGACCGAGGATGACGATTCACAAGAATCGACGCATGACAGAGCCCCTCTGCGAAGTTTAGGGCTGATAGACAGCTCAAGCGAGCCTATATCGGTGGCTGGAGACGTGCCTAGCCCGGCTAGCCGGGAGGCCTGAAAAGGGACGTGGCTTTGCGCCAATATCTCGACTTGCTCGCGCTCATCCGCGATACAGGAATTCGCAAAAAGGACCGTACTGGCACCGGCGCGTTGAGCCTGTTCGGCCAGCAGATGCGCTTCGACCTCGCTCAAGGGTTTCCGATCGTCACCACCAAGAAACTGCACGTGAAGTCGGTCATCCACGAGCTGCTCTGGTTTCTGCAAGGCTCGACCAATGTGCGCTATCTCAACGAGCATGGCGTTACCATTTGGGACGAGTGGGCTGACGATTCGGGCGACCTCGGCCCGGTCTATGGCGGTCAGTGGCGCTCCTGGCCGACGCCCGACGGACGCCACATCGACCAGATGGCGCAATTGGTCGAGCGGCTCAAGCACGATCCGGATTCCCGGCGCCATGTGGTCTCAGCCTGGAATGTCGGCGAGCTCGACCAAATGGCGCTGCCGCCCTGCCACTGCCTGTTCCAATTCTACGTGGCGGAGGGGAGGCTCTCCTGCCAGCTCTATCAGCGCTCGGCCGACATCTTCCTGGGCGTGCCCTTCAACATCGCCTCCTACGCGCTTCTGACTCTGATGGTGGCGCAAATCGTGGGATTGGCCCCTGGCGAGTTCGTCCATAGCTTCGGCGACGTGCATCTCTATCTCAACCATCTCGATCAGGCCGACGAGCAATTGAGCCGGAAGCCGCTGGATTTGCCGGGCATGGAGCTCAATCCCGAGGTGGGCTCGCTGTTCGATTTCGTCTATGATGACTTCAAGCTTATCGGCTACAACCCGCACCCGGCCATTCATGCCGAGGTGGCCGTGTGAGTAAAGCGAAGGTCACGCCACAGCATCCGATCATTGCCCTTGTGGTGGCGCGGGGAGAAAACGGCGCAATCGGCGTTGGTGGCGATCTTCCCTGGCGGCTGTCAACCGACCTCAAGCAGTTCCGCAAAGTGACGCTGGGCAAGCCCGTCATCATGGGGCGCCGCACCTTCCGATCCCTCGGCCATGCGCTCGACCACCGCCTCAACATTGTGCTCTCCCGCGATCCCAGTCTCGTGGCGCCTGGCGCCATCGTGGCGGCCAGTCTCGAGGAGGGACTGGAATGCGCCCGCCGCGCCGCACAGGACGCCGGCGTCGATGAGATTATGGTGATCGGCGGCGACGACGTCTTCCGGGCGGTCATGCCGCTGGCGAAGCGCATCTACCTCACCGAGGTTCATGCGCGGCCCCATGCCGACACCTGGCTCCTCGAGTTCAGCCTCAAGGATTGGCACGAGGTCTCCCGGGAGAGGCATGGGCCAGGGCCGAAAGACGAATACCCGTTCAGCTTCGTGCTTCTGGAACGCCCCTGATTCAGGGGGTTCGCGCGCATTGCGCTATCTGCGCCACCTATCCTATAACGCCTGAGAACCTGACGCATGACTACCACCTTCCCTGCTGATAGTCCTGCGTCGCGAGCGCTGACGACCTGAGCGAATAAGCGCCATCTTTTCAGCGGACAATAGGATCGATCCCATCATGCCTTGGAGCAATCAGAGCGGCGGCGGTTGGAAGGGAGGTTCCGGAGGCCCTTGGGGTCCGCGACCCGGCGGCCCAAATCAACAGCCTGATCTGGAAGAGATTCTGCGCCGGGGCCAGGACCGCATCCGGCAGGCCATGCCGAGCGGGCGCATGGGCGGCCCCGTCGGCGTGATGATCGCCTTGGCGCTCGTGGCGTTGATCGGCTTTTTCGGGTTCACCGTGCGCGTTAATCCGGAAGAGGTTGGCGTCGTACTCCGCTTCGGCAAGTTCGTGCGCCTGCTTCCTTCGGGGCTGAATTTCCGATGGCCCTATCCGATCGAGGTTGTCGAACTGCCGAAGGTGACCCGCGTCAATCGCATCGAGATCGGAATGCGCGGCTCCGCCGAGAATCGGGAGACGACGATCGCTGTCCGCGACGTTCCCGAGGAGAGCCTAATGCTCACCGGCGATGAGAACATCGTCGATGTCGACTTCGTGGTGTTCTGGCAGATCAGCGATGCTCCGGATTTCCTTTTCAACATCCAGGACCCCGAGGGCACGGTGAAAGACGTGGCGGAAAGCGCCATGCGCGAGATCGTCGGCCAAAGCGACATCGAGCCGATCCTCACCGAGGCACGCGCCAAGACCGAGGCTGCAGTACAGCAGTTGATGCAAAAGACCCTGGATAGCTACGGCGCCGGCGTATTGGTGACGCAGGTGCAGCTGCAGAAAGTCGATCCGCCGGCTCAAGTCATCGACGCCTTTCGCGACGTGCAGGCCGCGCGCGCGGACCAGGAGCGTCTGCAGAACGAGGCACAAGCCTACGCCAACCGCATCATCCCGGAGGCCAAGGGCGAGGCCGAGCGGATCCTGCAGGCTGCGCAAGGCTATCGTGACAAGGTCGTGGCCGAATCCAAGGGTGAGGCGGACCGCTTCATCAAGATTTATCAACAATACAAACTCGCGCCGGACGTGACCCGCAAACGCATGTTCCTCGAGACCATGGAGCGCGTGCTCGCCGACACCGGCAAGGTGATCGTGGACGAGAAGGCTAGTTCCGGCGTGGTGCCCTATCTGCCCCTGTCGGAATTCTCAAAGAAGCCTCCGGCGGCCGCGGAGGGGAGCCAGCCATGAACAGAACCAGCCTTACCTTCGGCCTCGTTCTTCTCGGCATCGCCGCGGTCGTCACCTATCTGACGCTGTTCACTGTGGATCAGACGCAACAGGCGCTGGTGCTCGAATTCGGTAGGCCGAAACGCGTCATCACCGAGCCAGGGCTCCAATACAAGATTCCATTCATCCAGAATGTCGAGTTCTTCGACAAGCGCATCCTCGACATCGACACTGGCTCGCAAGAGGTCATCGCGTCCGACCAGAAGCGCCTCGTCGTGGATGCCTTCGCGCGTTACAAAATTATCAATCCCTTGCTCTTCTTCCAGAGCATGCGCGACGAACTGACTGCCAACTCGCGACTAGGTGCAGTTCTTGAGGCCTCTCTCAGGCGCGTTCTTGGCGCCGCAAGCTTTGTCGCCGTCGTGCGCGACGAGCGCGAGGCTCTGATGCGCACGATTGCCTCGCAGGTCAATCAGGAAGCTGAACCGTTTGGCATCAAAATCGTCGACGTGCGTATCAAGCGTGTCGATTTGCCCGAGGCGAACATGCAAGCAATCTACCGCCGCATGCAGACCGAGCGGCAGCGGCAGGCGGCCGAGTTCCGCGCCGAGGGCGAGGGGGCGGCACGACGTATCCGCGCCACTGCCGATCGCCAGGTCACGGTGATCAAGGCCGACGCCACGGGAGAGTCGGAGCGCATTAGAGGCGATGGTGATGCCGAGCGCAACCGCATCTATGCTGAGGCCTTCAACAATGATCCGGAGTTCTTCGGCTTCTACCGCTCCATGCAGGCCTATCAGACCGCGTTGCCGGCCGGCGATACACGGATGTTGTTGAGCCCTGACTCCGAATTCTTCAAATATTTCAATGACGCAACCGGCCAGGCAGTGCCGGGCGTGAGGGCAGGGGCGCATCCCACATCGCCCGCCGAGGCGAAGCCCTCACCCGAGACGACGACACCTCCGCCAGCCGAGCCTGAATCGCACGCCGCAGCCTCTGGGGAGGGCGGTGGGCAAACAGCGCCGGCCCAGTAGGACGGTGCTGATGGAGCCATGCGGGATCTTGTCGTTGCCATTGGCCTGGTTTTCGTAATCGAAGGACTGTTGTGGTCACTTTGGCCCGGCCTTGGACGAAAGCTGCTTGAGGCCACGGCCGGCGCGTCCGAGTCGTCCTTACGCTTGGCCGGAGCTGTGGCGGTCGCCCTCGGCTTTGCCGTCGTTTGGCTCGTCCGCGGTTAGCCCCGTGCCTGTGAACGAGGTGCTCTGCCAACCTTCGGCGATTTGCGCTAACATGGCGGCTTTACGCGTGATGATGTGGAGCAAATGAGATGACGGAGTTAACGCGCGGCCATGAGGCGATGGGGAGGCACTTATGCCTTTCAGCCTGAAGGGCGCCGCGCTCGCTCTGCTTCTTGCTGCCCCGCCGCTCCTCAGCACCGCGAGCTTGGCACGCGGGCCGGAATCGGTCGCCGATGTCGCCGAAGGCTTGCAGGATACCGTGGTCAACATTTCCACGACCCAGACGCTAAAAGGCCCGGTTGAAAAGGACGTCCCCGCCGGCCCAGGCCCGAAAGGCTCGCCCTTCGAGGAGCTCTTCAACGACTTCTTCGACAACCAGAACAAGGAGGGTCCGCCGCGGAAAGTAAGTTCGCTCGGTTCGGGCTTTGTCATCGACCCCTCCGGCCTGATCGTCACCAACAATCACGTCATCGAAGGCGCCGACGAGATTTTGGTCAATTTTACCGACGGCACGAAGCTGAAGGTCTCCAAGATCCTGGGTCACGACCCTAAGACGGATCTTGCGCTGCTCAAGGTCGAGCCCAAACAGCCGCTTAAGGCCGCGAGCTTCGGAGATTCCTCCAAGATGCGGGTGGGGGATTGGGTGATGGCAATCGGCAATCCCTTCGGTCTTGGTGGCACGGTCACCGTCGGCATCATCTCGGCCACCAAGCGCGATATCAATTCGGGCCCATACGACGACTTCCTGCAAACCGACGCTGCCATCAATCGCGGCAACTCCGGCGGCCCGCTGTTCAACATGGACGGCGAGGTCATCGGCGTGAACACCGCCATCATATCGCCGACCGGCGGCTCGATCGGCATCGGCTTCGCCGTGCCCTCAAACAGTGCCGTGCAGGTCGTCGACCAGCTGAAGCAGTTCGGCGAGACACGGCGCGGCTGGCTTGGGGTACATGTGCAGAACGTAACGGGCGAGATCGCCAAGAGCATGGGATTGCAGGAGCCCGTGGGCGCACTCGTGGCAAGCGTCACGCCGGAGAGCCCGGCCGCAACCGCGGGGCTAAAGCCGAGCGACGTGATCCTCAAATTCGACGGCCAGCCGGTCGAGACCATGCGCAACCTGCCCCGTGCCGTTGCCTCCGCGCCCATTGGTAAGGCCGTCGACATCGAAGTCCAGCGCAATGGCGAAGTAATCCACCTCACCGTAATGATCGGCAAGGTTCACGAGGAGGTCGAGAAGGCCGAGGAGGTGGAAGCCGAGCAGAAGGCTGACGCCAACAAGCAGGAGGAAGAGCAGCCCGATCATGAGGAGCTGCTCGGACTTTCCATCTCGCCACTCACCGACGAGCTCCGCACTGAGTTTCATATTGGCAAGAGCGTCGAGGGTGTGGTGATTACCGAGGTCGATGCAAACAGCCCCGCGGCCCAAAAGGACGTGAAGCCGGGCGATGTCATTGTCGAAGTCACCCAGGAGAGGGTGAACGACCCCGAGGAGGTCGTGGCGCGGGTTGCGGCGGTGAAGAAATCCGGCCGGAAATCGGTGCTGCTCCTCATCTCCGACGCCAAGGGCGGGCTCCGCTTCGTGGCGGTGCCGGTCGCCTGAAACGACAGGCTTTACCGTGTCGGCGAAGGCGGTCCTGATTGCAGGCCCGACGGCGAGCGGAAAATCTCGCGCCGCACTTGAGCTCGGCGAGCGCCTCGGCGGCACCATCATCAACGCGGACTCCATGCAAATCTACGGCGAGCTTAGGGAGCTCACGGCGCGGCCGAGCTCGAGTGAGGAGGCCCGCGTGCCCCATCGCCTCTATGGCACCGTCTCCGCCGCCGAGGCCTATTCCGTCGGCCGCTGGCTCGACGATGTTGCAGCCGCCATCGTGGAAGCGCGTGGGGAGCGACGGCTGCCGATCCTCTGCGGTGGCACCGGCCTCTACTTTAAGGCGCTGACCGAGGGTTTGGCGCCGGTTCCCGACATTCCTGCAGCGGTCCGCTCCTATTGGCGCGAACAGGCCGATAACCTCGGACCGGAGGCTCTTTGTGGTGCACTTGCCGCCCGGGATCCCACCATGGCGGCGCGGCTCGGCCCATCCAATTCACAACGGATCCTGCGCGCTCTCGAGGTTATCGACGCCACGGGCGTCTCGCTGGCCGAGTGGCAGGGAGGAGACGCTCCTCCCGTGCTCGCAAGCGGCGAAACGCTGAGGTTTGTGATCGCGCCGGAGCGGGAGACTCTCTATGCCGCCATCGATGCGCGGTTCGATCGGATGCTTGCGCGGGGGGTGCTCGAAGAGGTGCGACGTCTTGCGAAGCTCGACCTCGATCCGGGTTTGCCCGCGATGCGGGCGCACGGGGTGTGTGAATTGGCGGCCTATCTTGCCGGCGCGGCCAGCCTGCAGGAGGCGGTGGCGAAGGCCAAAACCGAGACGCGTCGCTACGCCAAGCGCCAGATGACGTGGCTCAGGCGCTACATGACCGATTGGGAGTGGTTCCCCGACGCCGCCGCCGCCGTGGCAGCGGCAAGTGCGATGCTCGCTAGACGGTGACTTGCGTGCCGATCTCGACCACGCGGTCGGTCGGCAGCTGGAAATAGCTCGACGCGTCGTCGGCGTTCTGCGCGAGGAAGATGAAGAGCCGGTCTTGCCAGGCCGGCATGCCCGAGCGCGCATCGGGTCGCACGGATCGCCGCGACAGGAAGAATGAGGTCGACATGATGTCGAAGCTCATACCCTGCTTGCGAGCAATAGCCAGTGCTTTGGGAACGGTCGGCGTCTCCATGAAGCCAAAATGCAGGATCATCCGCATGAAGCTTTCGCCGAGGCTCTCCATCGCTACGCGGTCCTTGGGCGCCACCCTAGGAACGTTCTCGGTGACGATAGTGAGGATCACATTGTGCTCGTGCAGAACTTTGTAGTGCTTCAAGCTGTGCAGAAGCGCCGTCGGCGCGCTCTCCGGTGCCGCCGAGAGGAAGATGGCGGTCCCCGGCACCCGCGACGGGGGGCTCTTCGCCAGCGACCCGATGAGCAGATCGAGCGGAGTCTCAAGCCGCCGCGTCTTGGCGGCGAGGATGCCTGCGCCTCTGCGCCAAGTCAGCATAATGACGATCACCAAGCCGCCGATCAAAAGCGGCACCCAACCGCCGCGGAGCACCTTGAGCAAATTGGCGGTGAGGAAGGTGGCGTCGATGAAAAGGAACGGGAGGATCAGCGCCATCGCGGCCCAGAGCGGCCACCTCCAGTCCTTCCACACCACGACGATGGCCATCACCGCGGTCACCACCATCGTCCCTGTCACAGCGATGCCGTACGCGGAGGCGAGCGCGCTTGAAGACCTGAACAGCGCGACGAGCAGGAGCACGCCGATAAGCAGGATGCCGTTGACGCGGGGGATGTAGATCTGTCCGGCCTGCGTCTCGGAGGTGCGTCTGATCTGTAGGCGCGGCAACAGGCCGAGCTGCACGGCCTGGTTGGTGAGCGAGAAGGCGCCGGAGATCAGCGCCTGCGAGGCGATGATCGTCGCGACCGTCGCGAGCACGACCATCGGGATCTGCGCCCATCCGGGGAACAGCAGGAAGAAGGGGTCGGCCGCGGTCCTCGGCGAGCGCAGGATCAGCGAGCCCTGCGCGAGGTAGTGGAGGGTCAGCGCCGGGAACACGACGAAGAACCAGGCGCGGGTGATCGGCCGCCGCCCGAAGTGGCCCATGTCGGCGTAGAGCGCCTCGGCGCCCGTCACGGCCAGCACGACCGCTGCCAGCGAGAAGAACGCGGTCGAGAAGTGGCCGACGAGGAACCCCACCGCGTACGTCGGGGAGAGCGCCTT
>DASPOV010000167.1:0-2147 GCA_035625815.1 Methyloceanibacter sp. | reverse complement strand
GTGCGATGCGTTTGGCAATGATGGTTTGAGGATCCATAGCGCTCACGCGTTCGCGACGAGGTAATCGACAAGGGGTGCCGAAGTGACCACATGGTCTGGGGCAATTAACCCGACCGGCACGATGTGCTCTGCATCGGCAATGACGGTCGAACCTGCCATTGCGATGATCGGATTGAAATTGCGCGCCGTCAGGGCGTAGGAGAGATTGCCGAGGTAGTCGGCGAGAAAGGCGTGGATCAGCGCAAAGTCGGCTCGCAGCGGTGTTTCGAGCAGGTACTCGTTGCCCTCTACCTCGACCTTGCGTTTCCCTTCCTCAACCACCGTGCCGATGCCCGTTGGTGTCAACACGCCACCAAGGCCATTGCCGCCGGCCCTGATGCGTTCGATGAGGGTTCCTTGCGGAGCGAGCTCAACTTCTATCTGACCGGCGATCATTTGCTGTTGGGTTTCGGGATTGAGTCCAATGTGGCTCGCGATGACGCTGCGAACGAGCTTTGCGCCGACAAGCTTGCCGATGCCGGTGCCGGGTTTGGCCGTGTCGTTGGCAATTACGGTGAGATCCCGCTTCCCTTGGCGGACCATCTCGTCCACCAGCCGCTCCGGCGTGCCCACTCCCATGAAGCCGCCGATCATCAGCCGAGCACCGTCGGGAATCATTGCGACCGCTTCTTCAACCGAGATGGTCTTCATTTTCCATCGCCTGAAACTGATCGAGGCGTGACATCAGTCGATGATGTGGTAGCCGCCATCGATGTAGAGTGTCTCGCCGGTGATGAGCTTGGCGCCATTCATCGCAAGGAACGCAACGGCAACCCCCACATCGTCGATGGAGACGAGGCTGCAGCTCGGCGCCTTCGCTTGCGCCTTTTGCACGAGCTTGTCGAAATCGCTGATGCCAGACGCCGCCCGTGTCTTCAATGGGCCAGGCGAAATTGCATGGACCCTTATGCCCTTCGGTCCGAGTTCAGCAGCCATGTAGCGCGTCGCCGACTCTAAGGCCGCCTTGACGGGTCCCATGATATTGTAGTTCTCGACCACCATTTGGGAGCCGTAGTAAGTCATCGTGAACAGAGTTCCGCCGTCCTTCATCAAAGGCTCGGCTAGCTTGGCCATCCGAATGAAGGACCAGCAGGAGAGCTCCATCGCCATCAGAAATCCGTCTTTGGAGCAATCGACGACGCGCCCCTGCAGATCCTCCTTGGGCGCGAAGGCGATCGAGTGCAGGACAATGTCGAGCTTGCCCCATTTCTTCTTGACCGCGTCGAACACTGCCTCCAGCTCTCCCGGCTTCTGCACATCGAGCGGCATATAGACTGCCGGATCCACCTTCTTCACGACAGGATCGACGTAGCGCTTGGTCTTCTCGCTGCGATAGGTGATCGCAAGATCCGCCCCGAACGCGTTGAAGGCCTTGGCGCAGCCCCACGCAATCGATTGGTCGTTGGCGATGCCGGTGACCAGCGCCTTCTTCCCTTTGAGCAGCGCCAGTTTGGAGAGGTCGATCATGCTCGCTTCTCCTTGAGCTCAGACGCAGCGTGCTCGCGCAGAGCCCGCAGTGTGTGCGAGGCGATCATCAGCTCCTCGTCGGTCGGGATGACGAAGCAGGCAACGCGTGACCGCTTGCGGGAAATGAGCTGCTCACCCCTGGCGTTGGCCTGCAAGGCAAGCTCGATTCCGAGCCATGCGAGGCGCCGCGCCACCGCCTCGCGAATGGCGGACGCGTTCTCTCCAATACCCGCCGTGAACACGAAGGCATCGATGCCGCCCATGGCGGCGGTGAGCATCCCCGCAAAGAGCGCAATCCGGTAGACGAAATAATCGAGCGCCAGCTTGGCGCGCGGATCTGTGCTTGCCAGCAGCTCGCGCACGTCGTTGCTGATGCCGGACAATCCTTTGAGGCCGCAGTCGTCGTAGAGAAAGCGCTCGATCGCCTTCGCATTCATACCTTTCTCGCTCATCAGGTAGAGCACGACGCCGGCGTCGAGCTGGCCCGGCCGCGTGCCCATGGGCAGGCCATCGAGGGCGGTGAAGCCCATGGTGCTCTCGACGCTTTTTCCCGCGACGAGTGCGCACATGGAGGCGCCGCTGCCGAGGTGCGCGACGACGACCCGTCCCTTGGCGATTTCCGGCACGATCTCGCTAACACG
>DASPOV010000166.1:0-4310 GCA_035625815.1 Methyloceanibacter sp. | reverse complement strand
GTCGTGATCTTCCTCGTGCTAGCCGCACAATATGAAAGCTTCCGCGACCCGTTCATAATTCTGGTCGCGCTGCCGACCTCGATCTTTGGCGCGCTGATCCCGCTCAACGCGGGGCTCGCCACCATCAACATCTACACGCAGATCGGGCTCGTGACCCTGATCGGGCTTATCTCCAAGCATGGCATCCTGATGGTGGATTTCGCCAACAAGCTGCAGGCCGACGAGGGTGTCAGCCGCCGGCAAGCCATCGAAGAGGCCGCCGCCATCAGGCTTCGGCCAATCTTGATGACCACGGCAGCCATGGTCGTCGCCATGGTGCCGCTTCTGATCGCCAAGGGTGCCGGCGCCGCAAGCCGTTTCGATATTGGCGTAGTGATCGCCGCAGGGATGACCATCGGCACCCTGTTCACCCTGTTCGTCACACCTGCGATTTACACCTTCCTCGCCAAGGACTATCAGAAAGTGAGAGCGCGCACCGCCGAAGACGCCCCCCTGGCGGCGCCTGAAACCATCCCCGCTCCGGCGATGGCCGGTGCACACGCAACGTTCGTCGGCGATGGCCCCCGGGAAGACGGGCGTTCGGCGGAGGTCTTGGCCTTCGATTGGGCTGCGCCCGCTGCCTCATCTTGGCGGGACAAGGGCCGCAGAACTGGGCGCAAGGTGCCCCGGCGGAAGCCGCTCACCCCAGCGGCCGAGTAGTCACCGGTTTACTCAATTTCAACGAGCCTCTAGAAGAGCCGGGCAGAGCGGGGGTCAAGGACCATGTTCGCCAAGCTTCTCATCGCCAATCGGGGTGAAATCGCCTGCCGTATCATCAGAACGGCACGGCGGCTCGGCATCCCCACGGTCGCGGTCTACTCCGACGCGGACCGCGACGCTCTTCATGTGGACATGGCGGATGAGGCGGTCCGCATCGGCCCGGCCGCCGCGAGCCGATCCTATCTGGACATCGCCAAGATCGTCGCCGCCGCCAAGGAGACCGGAGCCGACGCGATTCATCCTGGCTACGGCTTTCTCGCGGAGAACGCCGCCTTCGCCCGCGCTCTCGCCAAAGCCGGAATCACCTTCGTCGGCCCAAACGTCGAGGCGATCGAGGCCATGGGCGACAAAATCGAGTCGAAGAAGCTTGCCGCCAAGGCAAACGTCTCGACCGTTCCCGGTCATCTCGGCGTTATCAAGTCGGCCAAGGAAGCGATCGGCATCGCCGTGGAGATCGGCTATCCGGTGATGATCAAGGCCTCGGCCGGCGGCGGCGGCAAAGGCATGCGCATCGCCTATAGCCGGACAGAGGTAGAGGAAGGCTTCGCCTCATCGCGATCAGAAGCCAAATCAAGTTTCGGCGACGATCGCGTGTTCATCGAGAAATATATTGAGGAACCGCGCCACATCGAGATTCAGGTGCTCGGCGACAAGCACGGGAACGTGATCCATCTCGGCGAGCGCGAATGCTCGATCCAGCGGCGTAACCAGAAGGTCGTGGAGGAAGCGCCAAGTCCTTTCATCGACGCCGACGTCCGCGCCGCCATGGGCGCGGAAGCGGTATCGCTCGCCAAGGCCGTGGGCTATGACACGGCGGGCACCGTCGAATTCATCGTCGACAGGAAACGCAACTTCTATTTCCTAGAAATGAATACGCGGCTCCAGGTTGAGCATCCGGTGACCGAGCTCGTCACCAGGCTCGACCTCGTCGAGGCCATGCTGCGGATCGCCGCCGGAGAGAAGCTGAAGCTCAAACAGAAGGACGTGAAGCTCGAAGGCTCGGCCGTCGAGGTGCGCATCTATGCCGAGGACCCGGCGCGGAACTTTTTGCCCTCCACCGGACGGCTCGTGCGCTATCGGCCGCCACGAGAGGGCACCACGGTCGACGGCATCACCACGCGGCTCGACTCCGGCGTGGGCGAGGGCGGCGAGATCCCGGTCTATTACGACCCGATGATCGCCAAGCTCATCACGCACGCGCCGACGCGGATCGAAGCTATCGAGCATATGGGTGAAGCACTCGATGCCTTCGCCATCGACGGCTTCCACCACAACATTCCCTTCCTCGCCGTGCTGATGCGGAACGAGCGTTGGCGGGAAGGGCGGCTCTCCACCAAATTCATCGCCGAAGAGTTTCCTGGCGGCTTCAAGCCGCCCTTGCCCACCGGCGTGGAGCGGGACGCGATCGTTGCAGTTGCCGCCGCCATCGACCATATGAGCAATCAACGCCGCCGTGCCATTACCCTGCAAATGCACGGCGAACCGGTGAAGTTTGCTGAAGTGCGCATCGTGGAACTCGCCGGCGCAGCCGAGCGGGTCACCGTCGAGGGCAATGTCGACGGCCCGTACATCGTCACGTTTGAGGGCCGGAAGCAGAAACTCAGCCTCGCCTCGTCCTGGTGGTTCGGCGATCCTGTGTGGAAGGGCACAATCGACGGCAAGCCTACCTTTGTGCAGGTGCGTCCCATCCTCAACGGTTATGAGCTCACTTATGAAGGTATCGAGGTGTCCGTGCGTGTGCTGACGGAGCGCGAGGCCGAGCTTGCGGCGCTGATGCCGGCAAAGAAGAAGGCCGATACCTCGAAGTTTCTGCTCTGCCCGATGCCCGGCATGGTCGTGTCCCTCGCGGTCGGCGAGGGGCAGGACGTGCGGGCCGGCGATGCTCTTTGCATTGTCGAGGCGATGAAGATGGAGAACGTGCTCAAGGCCGAGCGCGACGGCAAGGTTGCCAGGGTGCTGGCCAAGCCCGGCGACAGTCTCAATGTCGATGCTGTGATCCTCGAGTTTGCGTGAGATGGCCAAGGCCGCCCACAGGACGGTGAGTGTCAAGATCGAAGGGCGCGTGCAGGGCGTGTGCTATCGCGCTTGGACGGATGAGACCGCGCGGAGGCTTGGTCTTTCAGGGATGGTGCGCAATGCGAGCGACGGCAGCGTCGAGGCGGTCTTCTCTGGTCCTGCCGCCAAGGTCGATGCGATGCTGAAGCGCTGTGCCGACGGGCCGCCAGATGCGCACGTTGCGAAGGTAACCATTATCAAAGAGGGTGGATCGGTAGCCCCCGGCTTCAGGGTCATCGGTACGAATTGGTGCTGATCGGCGTCGTGCCGAAAACTTCATCGAAGCTATCATGCAGGGCAGTATCCACGCGTTCCATATCGGCATGGATTCCGAGTGCGGCAAGGCTGGTTACGGGCGCCTTCAGTCCGCAAGGCACGATGCCGGAGAAATGCGCAAGATCCGGATCGACGTTGAGACTGACGCCGTGAAAGCTCATCCAATGGCGCACACGGATGCCGATGCTCGCGATCTTGGCCTCACCGACGAAAACGCCGATCTGCCCCTCATGGCGCTCACCTTCGACCCCAAGCCGCGCAACCGTCGCGATCAACCAATCTTCTAGCCGGTGCACGAAGGCGCGCACGTCGCGGCCGCGGCGCCCAAGGTCGAGCATCACGTAGGCCACGCGCTGGCGCGGCCCGTGATAGGTGAAGCGGCCGCCGCGGCCGGTTCTGAATACTGGGAGGCGCGATGGCTCGAGAAGCTCCTCTGGTGCTGCGCTGGTTCCGGCGGTGTAGAGAGGAGGGTGCTCGAGGAGCCACACGGTCTCGGGCGCACGGCCCGCGATGATGGCCGCAACGCGGCCTTTCATGGCCTTGATCGCGGCCGCGTAGGGCACGGGCGCAGGGCTCAAGAGCCACTCAATGTCCGCCGAGGCAGACGCTTGGGGCTCAACCGAAAGGATGGCGGGATTGGCCAAATGGCAACCTCAGACGATAATGCAGCCGGACGTTAATCCTTGCGGCCTCACCTTGCACCCCAAGGTCAGGTTTGCTAATGCGGCCCGGCCCCGATTAAGGCTTGTTGCGGGGCGAACTTACAGCCATATCCGGGATGGACCCCTCGGAAAATCCCATGCGGTCGTGGCGGAAATGGTAGACGCGCAGCGTTGAGGGCGCTGTGGGCTCAGCCCGTGGAGGTTCGATTCCTCTCGACCGCACCAACTTCCGTTCCATGTAGGAGCCTGCCGACGCTCAATCGGAGGCCTTCGGGCTCTAAATTCTCGTCCACGACGTCCGTTTTGGGCTGGAGATTCGGCCTGAACAAGGCTTAAGTGACGTCTCCGCCGCGCCTGTTGTTGCAGGCCGGAAGAGGCAATCTCGGCGTCGATTGTCTCCTCCGGGGCGGGCCGCCGGTTTTGCTCCAGCTTGAAGCCTTTAGGACACGGCAATCGGAAGCGTGGGATGCAGGACGCGGCAGACGAGATCACTTTGCGCGACGAGGAGGGAGTGCTTCGCCCTGACTTCCTGCGCGCCGTCGAAACCGCGCTCGATGC
>DASPOV010000165.1:0-5123 GCA_035625815.1 Methyloceanibacter sp. | reverse complement strand
CGCGAAGTTCCGTGCGGCCTATGAGATTTATGCCCACGTAATCATCGCCGAGCGTCACGAACTTTCCGACCACAATCTCGCTACCATCGTAGCCGGCCAGCGTCCGACCGACCTCGCACGCGACGAGGCGATCGCCTGTGACGTCGCGTCGGCACTAGTCGATCATGGCGTGTTGCCCGAGTTGACTTACCGTGAAGCCGTCCAGACGTTCGGCGAATAGGACGCGGCTGAACCATCTAATTGATGGGGCTCTATTGCCTTCTATCCCTCACGAGCCGGTACCAGAGTCGAGCGCGACGTAATCAGTTCACGTGCGCCGACAGGTTCGAGATACCAGATGAAGAAGGCTGGTGCTAGAGCTGCCATGCACCAGATGGCGGAAGGCCATTAGAACCAAGCGCCCCTTGCTCGAGCACCCGGAGCGCGAGCAATTGGCGCAATACTCCAAAGGGCTGGCCGAACTTCGGCGAACATGGGGAGAGGGAAGCTAAAGCGTCACGTTCATGCCGCCATCGACATGGAGGTCGGCGCCGGTGATATAGGCGGCCTCGTCGGATGCGAGGAACAATGCGGCATTGGCAATATCCTGCGGTGTGCCGAATCTTCGAAGCGGCGTCTGGGTGAGCAGCGCCTTGGCGATCATGGGTTTCGCCACGTAGCGGCCGATCAGAGCTGTCTCGACATAGCCTGGGCAAAGCGCATTCACGCGGATGCCGTAAGGCGCATATTCTACGGCGAGGCTCCGCGACAGCGCCGACACGGCGCCCTTAGTCGCCGAATAGACCGACATCTGGCGTGTGTGCTTGGTGGCCATGACCGAGGACAGGTTAATGATCGAGCCCTTGCCCGAGGCCTTCAAGAGATCGAAGGCCTCGCGGGAGCAGCGCACCGTGCCATCGACATTCGTCTTCCAGACTTTGTCCCAGGCAGCGTCGTCGAGATGGCGAAAGTCGCTCCGTTCGCCTACGCCGGCATTGTTGACGAGCACGTCGAGGCGCTCAAACGCGTTGGCGAGGCGCTGCATCAGCGCCTTCACCTGGCCCGTGTCGGTGACATCGACGATTTTGGCTTGCGCCGCACCATTGCTCTTGACGATGGTACCGGCGACCTCGCGGGCCACATCGCCATCGCGATCGGCGATGACCACGTGGCCGCCTTCGCGGGCGAAGGTCTCGGCAATGGCACGGCCGATGCCGGCACCCCCGCCGGTGACGAGCGCGACCTTGTCCTCAAGCCGCCGCATCGGATCCGGCCACGGGTGTAGGCGCCTCCCATTTGTGCCGGAGGGTGACGAGTTCCTCCGCGGCGCTTGGATGGAGCGCCATGGTCGCGTCGAACTGCGCCTTTGTCGCGTCCATCTTGAGCGCGATCGCCGCCATCTGTACGATTTCAGCGGCGCCCGGCCCAAGTATGTGGCAGCCGAGCACCTTGTCCGACTCCATATCGACCACGAGCTTCATCACCATTTTCTCGTCGCGGCCGGCGAGCGTGTGTTTAAGCGGCCGGAAGGCAATCTTGTAGATATCGACCACGTGGCCCATCTCGCGCGCCGCCTCCTCCGATAAACCCACCGTGCCGATCTCCGGATCGGAGAACACGGCGGTCGGGATCATGGTGTAATCGACAGGGGTGACCATCTCGTTGAACACTGTCTCGGCGAACGCCGTGGCCTCATGGATCGCGACCGGCGTCAAATTCACCCGGTCGGTCACATCACCCACGGCATAGATGTTGTCGACGGAGGAGCACGAAAACTCGTTCACCACCACATGGCCGTTCCAGCCGAGATCAACGCCGGCCTTTTCGAGCCCAAGGCCCATGGTGTTCGGAAGCCTGCCAGTGGCCGCCATTACCAGGCCAGCCTTAAGACTATCCCCGTTTTTGCAGTGGACCTGGTAACCTTCCGCCTCCTTCTCGATGCGCGCGATGTCGGTATTGATGCGGATGTCGATTCCGTGCTTGCGCATGGCCTCGGCGAGCCCGTCGCGCAAGTCTGCGTCGAAGTTGCGCAACACCTGATCGCCGCGATGGAGCACGGTGACCCTGACGCCGAGCCCGGCGAAAATAGAGGCGAATTCCATGCCGATATAGCCAGCCCCCACGATGACGATGCTCGGAGGCAGCTGATCAAGCTGAAAACAGTCATTGGAGCTTATGAAATGCTCGTAGCCTGGTAGCTTGGGGATCATCGGGTGGCCGCCGGTGGCAATCAGGATGGTCTTGGCGCGGATGGGCGCTTCGCCGTTTGCGAGCCTTACCGTATGGCGATCTTCGAGCGCGGCGCGGTCAAGAATGATGTGGACACCGGCTTTCTCCAGCGTCCGCGTATAGACGCTGTTCAGCCTATCGACCTCACGACGGACATTACCGATCAGCGTCGGCCAGTCGAAGCGCAAATTCTCGGACGTCCAACCAAAATTGCGCGCATCGGCGAAAGCACTCCCGTAGCGGCTGCCATAGACGAGCAGCTTCTTCGGCACACAGCCTCGGATCACGCAAGTGCCGCCCACGCGATATTCCTCGGCGGTAGCCACCTTGGCGCCGAGCTCGGCGGCGAGCCTGCCAGCGCGCACGCCGCCGGAGCCGCCGCCGATCACGAACAGATCGTAGTCGTAATTATCCACCTGATGGAGTCCGCTGCAGGAGCTGCACGCCGTTCGCCGTCGCCACGATAGCCAAATCGGCTACGCCCAGGAACAGCCCGTGCTCGACGACCCCCGGCACCCGCTTCAGCGCAAAAGCGAGCACTTCGGGCTCTGGGATTCGACCGAAGGCGCAATCGAGGATGAAATTGCCCTGATCGGTGATGAAGGGGTGGCTATTCTTGTCCTGACGCAATGTAATCTCGCCCTGGCATCCGGCTTGGTCCGCCATGGCTTCGACCATTCGGCGCGTCGCGGCGAGGCCAAAGCGAACCACTTCGATGGGGAGCGGAAAGGCCCCGAGCGTCTTTACGAGCTTGCTGTCGTCGGCGATCACCACCATCTGGTCGGACGCCGTCGCCACGATCTTCTCGCGCAGCAACGCCCCGCCGCCGCCCTTGATCAGCCTTAGCTGATCGTCAATCTCATCGGCACCATCGACGGTCAGGTGCAGATGCGGCGTGTCGTCGAGCGTGGTGAGCGGAATGCCGAGCTGCTCCGCTTGCGCGCGCGTGGCTTCGGAAGTCGGCACGCAAAGCACCTTGAGCCCCGCCGCTACCTTGACACCGAGCGCCTCAACGAAGCGAGTCGCGGTCGAGCCGGTGCCAAGCCCCAGCCACGTCCCATTGCAGACAAGATCGAGCGCGCGCAACGCGGCGCTCTCCTTGAGACCGTCGATTGTCGACACGCCCGCCCCTTGCCCTTCCCTAAGCGCCCAGTCCGCCCATGAAGACATACTTCAATTCGATGAATTCCTCGATGCCGTGATGGGAGCCTTCGCGCCCGATCCCAGATTCTTTGACGCCGCCGAAAGGAGCGAGCTCCGAGGAGATGATCCCTTCATTGACACCGACGATGCCATAGTCGAGCGCCTCGGCCACGCGCCACGCTCGGGCGTGGTCGCGGGTGTAGAAATAGGACGCGAGGCCAAAAGGCGTATTGTTGGCGAGCCGCACTGCTTCCGCGTCATCGTGGAAGCGAAAGAGTGGCGCCACGGGACCGAACGTTTCTTCCTGGGCGAGCCGCATCTTCGGCGTCACCTCGGTAAGCACCGTCGGCTCATAGAAGGTGCGGCCGAGCGCGTGGCGCTTCCCCCCGGTCACCACGCGAGCGCCATGCGTCACGGCATCCTTCACATGGTCGTCGACCTTGACAATGGCTGCCTCATTGATCAACGGCCCCTGGGCGACGCCGGGTTCCGTGCCCTTCCCCACTTTCAGCTTGGCGACCTCGCGTGCGAGCTGATCGGCGAAGCGGTCATAAATGCCGTCTTGCACCAAAATGCGATTGGCGCAGATGCAAGTCTGACCAGTATTGCGATACTTGGAGGCGAGGGCACCTGTGACCGCGGCCTCGAGATCGGCGTCGTCGAACACGATGAAGGGCGCATTGCCGCCAAGCTCAAGCGAAAGTTTCTTCACCGTCCCTGCGGCCTGCCTCATGAGCAGCTTGCCCACCTCGGTCGAGCCTGTGAAGGTGATCATGCGCACCAGGGGATTTGAAGTGAGCTCGCCGCCGATCGCTTTCGCATCGCCGGTCACTACATTCAGCACGCCGGATGGAACTCCGGCGCGGACGGCAAGTTCGGCAAGCGCCAAGGCCGAGAGCGGCGTCTCCGGCGCCGGCTTGACGACGACGGTGCAGCCGACGGCGAGCGCCGGGGAAATCTTGCGGGTGATCATGGCGAGTGGGAAATTCCACGGCGTGATGGCGCCGACGACACCAATCGGTTGCTTTATTACGAGGATGCGACCGTTCTTGCGGTGGCTCGGAATGATCTCGCCATAAACGCGCTTTGCCTCCTCGGCGAAGAACTCGGTGAAGGATGCGGCGTAGTCGACCTCGGCGCGCGCCTCGGTAAGAGGCTTGCCCTGCTCGCTCGTCATCAAAAGCGCGAGGTCTTCCTTGTGCGCGATCTGCAAGTCGTACCAGCGGCGCAGGATCGCAGCCCGCTCCTTGGCGGTCTTCGCTCGCCACGCCGGGAAGGCTTTGGCGGCAGCGTCGATGGCGTGCCGCGTCTCGGCCTGGCCGAGATCCGGCACGCGCGCCAAAAGATCGCCGGTGGCCGGATCCTTCACGACAAGCTTGGGCGTGCCGACCCAAGCTCCGTCAATCAGGCACTGCTCCTTGAGAAGAGAGGGGTAGCCGAGTTCCATCAAGAAGAACCCCTTTTGCGCGTGAAGTGGCCCTAGCCTTGGAAAGTCAATGATGAGATATGCCGGGCTAACCTGCCTCGGTCAACGTGCAGCCAAGACGAGAATTTAAAGTGCCGCGCGCAAAGTTAAGTGATGCGACGATCGCTTTTGATCTCGACGGCACTCTGGTAGACACGGCGCCGGATCTCACCAACGCCCTGAACAACGCGCTCATCCGCCGCGGCAACGCAGCGATTTCGCAAGAGACCATTCGTTCAGCCGTTGGGTCGGGCGCGCGGGTGATGATCGAGGAAGCGTTGCGGCGCGCAGGCGCCGATGAGAACAT
>DASPOV010000164.1:0-2819 GCA_035625815.1 Methyloceanibacter sp. | reverse complement strand
CGGCGATGCTGGCGCGCGTCGGCCTTTCGGCCAAGGCGCACGCCTACCCTTCCCACCTCTCGGGCGGACAGCAGCAGCGCGTCGCGATCGCCCGGGCGCTCGCGATGCAGCCGCGCCTCATGCTGTTCGACGAGCCGACATCCGCGCTCGACCCGGAGCTCGTCGGCGAAGTCCTCGAAGTGATGAAGAGCCTCGCCGCCGAGGGGATGACGATGCTGATCGTCACCCACGAAATGGGCTTCGCCGCCCATGTCGCCGATCGCATCGCCTTCATCGACGACGGCCGCATCGTCGACGAAGGCCCGCCCCGCCACGTGTTTCATCACAGCAAGGAGCCGCGCGTCCGGCAGTTTTTGCAGACCTACCACGACCGCAACAGTTTTTGAGGGGGCGCAATTTCCGGCGCCCCTGGATCGCCGTCCCGCTTCGCCGTCATTGCGAGTTACCCACCGGCCTTCGGCCGACCTCGTTGAACGAAAGATTATTGCGATTAAACCCAAGTAAAATCAAAGTTGGCGACATTCGCGACCGCTGCGGCCCAAGCGCCGGCGACGTCGACGGCCAGGCCGATTCCGAAGACGAGCTCCTCCGGCGGGGCGACCCCGGCAAGCCTTTCGGCGATCGCCGAGATTTCCGCCTCAACAATCAGAGCATCTAGATGAGGATCGCCGCCGCGGCCGGCTGGCGCTCGAGGCACGAAGCCGCGGGCGAACATCGGCGAGATCTCGGGAAAGCTGGCCGGGCGGCGCCATTTGCCGATGAGCAACCCGTCCTCTCGGCCGACGAGCTCGCCGAGTTGCGGCAGGTCCGGGCCGCGGTTCGCGTGCGGCCGTTTCGCAAGCTCCTCGGCGCAGGCCCAGATGACTGCATCCTCGATGTCGAGCGCGCGCTTCGTAGCCGCCGCCATGCACCCTCCAGGAGCCTTCGAAGGTAACCCGAAAGCAGTACGCGTTAAAAGCTGACGGCAGTTTGAATTTTAGGTTTCGACCCCTTGCTGACCTTCCTGATCAGCCCGGTACGGGCGAAGAACACCAGAAAGCGGGCGTAGGCGCTACGGGCAGGGTGCGCCAATTGCGGTCTATCGACGCGTCTCTAAGCGCTTGCGTCGAGAAACCGTCGCTCTCGAAAAAGCATGCGACGCCAACCCCGCACGAACTCGCGTGACAGATTCTGGATGACCGTCTCTCGTCGAGGCCTGATCCATCACCGGCGCCGGGCGACGAGATGGAGTGGATTTCTCCACCTGCGCCGCAGGCGGCAGACTGAGCAGCGCGTAATAGGGGTCATCGGAGAATCTGTTCCAAAACGCACTCTAAGGGCTCAGGCTTTGGCGAGGGCCTGGATTTCGCGATAGAGGGTCATCTTGGAATCTGTCCCAAATCGTACGCTAAAGCGGCATTGAGAGATTCTGGGATGATCTCATGACGTTTCGTTACGGTTCATCTTCTTGGGGTCCGAGGCCAACGGCCGCCGTGATCAAAGTTGCGGGGGACGGGCGATCGGGGGCTGTCTCAAGGATTCTGTACCAACGGAGGTACAGGGGCAGGTTTTCGGTGCTGACTCCGTGGAAGCGGCGCATCCACTCTCTACAGCGAGCCTGATAGGCTCTGACATTGTCGATGTGGAATTGCGGCTCGTCGAGCTTGCCGGGGGCGCGGGCTGGCGGGACGTGAACCTTGAGGCTAGCTTGTTTTGCGAATGCTTTGATCTCCTTGCCGCCGTCGCAGCAGAAGTCAGTGGCAGGCGGGATGAGATCGCGGAAGGCCTCGCTGAGGCTTGCCGCGTCGAGGCTGGGGAGAACGGCGTCGAACGTCGCGCCGCGGCGATCGCGTGCGACAACGACGGGGATCTGCTCTGTAAGGACGTCATGCTCATTCGCTTTGCTGCCGCGCTTGCGCGCTGGCCTCGGCAAGCCTCGCTTCCGTCCCTTCAATGATTCCGGAATCAAAGCCACGTCGGCTTCGACGATGCCCGAAAATGACTTCGGCTTTTCGGAGCTGACGGCTGCAAGGAAGCGGCGTCGCCAACGGTAGGCCGTGCTTGGGTCGACTTGGCAACGCTCGGCCGCTTGCGCCAGGGTCTCGCCTGAGATGAGAGATCGGGCTTGATCCAACCACCGATCCTTGTGGTGCAACCCCGCCACGGGAGTGGCCGTGAAGGCGTTAAACGTCTTGCGGCAAACCTTGCAACGATAGCGAGGTACACCGCCGGCCTTCCCCCAGGGGCGAACCTCGTTTGTCCCGCAATGCGGGCACCCTGAGCGTAGTATCCGCTTTCGTCCGATCTCGCTGACGAAGTCGAGTCCATCGTCGCCCGAGGCGAGAGAACCAGTGCCAATCGAAGTATCGGCGCTCTTTTCGTCCACGATTTCGTTCGCCGCTGGCTGGGACGCGACGCCGAATTTCTCGCCGCTGCCTGCGTGCGGATCGTGAAGTTCGTCAACACCAAGCTCGCGCAGCAGAAGTCTACGTTGCTCTTCGCTCAACAGCTTCAGCGTAGACAACCATTCTTCAAAGCGCGATCGTTTCATATCCGTTTCTCACTCGTCGGCTCCATCTCCCACGTCCCCACAAGCTTTGCAATAAGGCTCACTGCAGAATCTGTTTCAGTCCTACGTTAAGGGCTCAGGCTTTGGAGCGGCCTTGGATTTCGCGATAGACGGTCGAACGGCCCAGGCCGGTTTGCTTTGCAGCCTGGGTGGGCGTGAGGCCGTTTTTCACAAGCACTAGCGCGGCATCGATTTTGTCGAGGTCGAGCGCTGGACGGCCGGGTTTCCTTCCTCTAGAGCGGTCTCCGAGCGAATGGAATCGCGGGAGGGA
>DASPOV010000163.1:0-3255 GCA_035625815.1 Methyloceanibacter sp. | reverse complement strand
ATGGCTTTCGCCTCTGCCAGCCCGTG
Organism: Methyloceanibacter sp.; assembly: GCA_035625815.1. Lineage (GTDB taxonomy): Bacteria > Pseudomonadota > Alphaproteobacteria > Rhizobiales > Methyloligellaceae > Methyloceanibacter. Next base: position 3,229 of record DASPOV010000163.1, on the reverse strand, counting down.
CCACGCTGGCAGAGGTTCCAAGAAATCGAGCCGCGGCGCCCCCGCCTTTGCGTTTCGGTGGCAGGATAACGCCACCGCCGAGGTGCTCGCCCCGAATCTCGGCGCGAGCGATGGCAGCGGCAACTGGGATCAGACCCAATACTTCGGCTTCGGGTCGTATCTCTTGACCTTCGAAGCTAACCTCCCGTGACGGCCCGCCAACCCTAGAACCGCGCTAAGTCTCTACAAAACGCCTCAATCGAGGTGTATTTTTGCTAGGCAGTTGGCCCTTCGGGTGGCAGACAGGAGCAGATTGGGCTTAAGAGGCCGGTTGCTCGCGCCTTTGGCGCTGAGGGCCGGGGCAAAGTGCGGGACTTCCTACAGGGCAATCGCCGGCGCAAGCTCATTGATTGGCTCGCGATCGATTCGACCATCGATTCGGGCCTTTATCGTGCTTGGATCGGCTTCAAGGACTGGTGGAGCGTCTACTCCACCTTCTTCGGACGCTTCGAGGCCAGAGGCGTCGTTCGCATCCTAAACGATTTTGCCTGCGAGGCTTTGACGCTCGGAACTGGCGGCCTGCTAGTCGTGCTTGCCTTCGCGATTCCCGCCTTCGAGCTCGCTCAGGGCAAGATGAACCTGTCGGACGAGTACAGCGTCACCTTCTATGACCGCTTTGGCAATGAGATCGGCAAGCGCGGGCTGCTGCGCGACGATTCTGTTCCACTCGATGAACTCCCCGACTACCTGATCAAGGCGACCCTCGCTACCGAGGACCGGCGGTTCTTCGAACATTTCGGCGTCGACGTCATGGGCACCATTCGCGCCCTTGCCGAGAACGCTCGTGCCGATGCGGTGGTGCAAGGCGGCAGCTCCCTCACTCAGCAGCTCGCTAAGAACATGTTCCTTTCGCCGGAGCGCGCGCTAAGCCGCAAGATCAAAGAGGCGTTCATCGCCATATATCTGGAGAACCACTACACCAAACGCGAGATCCTCAAGCTCTATTTCGATCGCGCCTATCTCGGCGGCGGATCTTACGGAGTAGAGGCAGCGGCTCAATTCTATTTCGGCAAGTCCATCCGCGACGTGAACCTAGCCGAAGCGGCGATGCTCGCCGGCATGTTCAAGGCACCGACGCGCTACGCCCCGCACATCGACATGGCCGCCTCGCGCGCCCGCGCCAACGAGGTGCTGACCAACATGGTGGAGGCAGGCTATCTCACCGAAGGCCAGGTCTATGGCGCGCGCATGAACCCCGCCAAGATCGTCGAGCGCGGCGACTACTACACCCCTGACTGGTTCCTCGACTGGGCCTTCGAGGAAGTGCAGCGCGTCATGCAGAATCGCAAGGAGCATATACTTGCCGCCCGCACCACCGTCGACATCGGGCTGCAGAAGATGGCCGAGCAATCACTCCAGCAAACGATCGCCCAATCTGGTCACAGCCGTTCGTTCAGCCAGGGCGCGATGATCGTTATGGAGAATGACGGCGCCATTCGCGCTCTGGTCGGTGGCAAGGATTATGGCGAGAGCCAGTTCAACCGTGCCACGCATGCCTTCCGTCAACCCGGCTCCTCCTTCAAGCCCTATGTCTACTTAACCGCGATCGAGACTGGAAAGTACAAGCCGACCACGGTTGTGAGCGGATACGGCGCCGCTTGCGGCCGCTGGGCTCCCAAGAACTTTTCCGCCGGCGAGGGGAGCCGCATGATGCTCAAGGAAGCCTTGGCCCATTCGATCAACACGATCGCGGTCAAGGTTTCTCTCGATGTCGGGCGGGAGAAGGTACTCGACACCATGAACAAGCTAGGCATCACCCGTCTCAAGAAGACGTGCTCGCTGGCTCTTGGCGATCAGGGCCTTACTCCACTTGAGCACACCACCAACTATGCGGTGTTCGCCAGTGGCGGCCTGGAAGTGCATAACTACGCAATCGAAGAGATCCGCACGCTGCAGGGCGAGCTACTTTACTCGCATGAGCGCGACACGCCGCCGCGCAAACAACTGTTCAAGCGCGAATCGGTCGAGATGCTGAACACCATGTTGCAGGGCGTGGTCACCGGCGGAACGGGGAGAGCAGCGCAACTTGACTTCACCTATTCGATTGGCAAGACTGGCACGAGCTCGAATTTCCGCGACGCTTGGTTCATGGGCATCACCGGCCAGTATGTGGCCGGCGTTTGGATTGGTAATGACGACTTCTCTCCCATGTCACGCGTTACAGGCGGCAGCTTCCCCGCCCAAACTTGGCACAATTTCATGGTGCTCGCCCACGACACCGACAATATTCCGCAGATTCCGGGTATCGAGTTGCATCCGGTTCAGGTGGCCGAGCAGGAGCGGCTGGCAAAACTGCAAACCGCAGCCGCGGCGGATACTGAAGCTATAGCGCCTCCGACGCCTGAGAGCGTGAAGGACATGTCGATCATGACGCGCCAGGTCCTCGAAAAACTCGGGACCATGCTCAAAGAAGCTCCCGCGCTACAGCCGAGCGATACAAAGCCCCAGAACCGGGCCGAGGTGCCCGCGGCGGCGCAGCCTGCTAGACCGGCGCCCGGAAGTCCGTCGAGCGTCGCGTCGGCAGGTCAGGGTGCGAGCCCGGCTGAAAGCTCAGCCGGGCAGATAGCAGAAAATCCGGCCGAGACCGGAACTCACACCGCTACCGCTCCCCCATAAGCAAGTGGCGAGCTCATCCGGCCTCGAGGGCGCGCGCTTGCTTGACAAGTTCCCCGCCAAACCCTCCGCTTCTCACATCACTTTCAGTTCAGCTTCCGCCAAGGCGCACTCCTCGATGCGCACGCTCCTTCAACTCGTCGCTGTCTTTGCCGTAGCTCTCCTGCTCGGCATCGGTTCCGCACGATACATGATCGAGCATGGGTCACCTCTCACGACCAAGCGGATCGGTCCTTGGGCCAGCTGGGAGAGCGAGGGAAACCCAAATGCCGATCCCTATACTAAGGCCCACTTGGCCCGGAGCGGCAGACTTCCCCTCACCTCGACGACAGCCCGCTACTTCGTTGCCAACACCGACAGCACTGGATACGAGCTGACCTCAGCTTGCGAATATTTGATTGAGGGCTCGGCGCTAGATGCACGTTGGTGGTCCGTTGCCCTTTATGACGAACACGGATCGCTGATTGAGAATCCGTCGCAACGATGGAGCTTCAACAGCGATGAGATCCTCCGCCGCAGCGACGGCACCTACCGCATCAATGTGGCAAGCAACGCACGCCCCGAAAACTGGCTACCG
>DASPOV010000162.1:0-7590 GCA_035625815.1 Methyloceanibacter sp. | reverse complement strand
ACACGTCGAGCAGCGATGGGATCACCGGCGCGAGCCTGCCGTCTCCCCGCACCGCTTCCACCAGGTTGAAGACAAGGATCGGGTTGCGCCGTTTCAAGGCGTGAAAGTGATTGAGGTCGAGATCGATGGCGACGATGTCGGTGGCAAAGCCGAGCTCGGCGAGCGCGCCAGCCACGGCTTCGGCGCTGATCAGCGTATCGATCTCGTCGGGACGGTCTTTTGTCGCGGCGTGCACGACGGGGATGAAGCCACCTGGCTTCAGGGCCATCACGCACGTCTCCGCGCTCGCTCCAGGCTCGGCCGCGTTAGGTCGTAGCGCGCCAGGCCTGCGTCGAGGATCATGCCGATCAGATCGACGAAGGGGATGCCATTCTGTGCCGCAAGAATGGGAAGATCGGAGTGATGCGGGTGGAGGCCAGCGAGCGGATTGGCCTCGAGGAAATAGGGCTCGCCTCCCGCATTGGAGCGGAGATCGATTCGGGCCGCGTCCCGGCATTCGAGTGCGCGATAAGCGGCAAGCGCGTGGCGAGCGGCAGTACCCGCCTCCTCATCGTCGGCGCGGCGGTAAATCACCAGGTCCTCGCAAAGTTCCTTGTTGTGCAACGAGTAGATATTGGCCTCGGCATCCTCCTTCAGCAGGATCTCGCAGACGCCTAGCATAGTTGCACCCTCACCATTGCCGACGATTCCGACGGTGAATTCGCGGCCAGGCAGATAAGTCTCGACCAGCACCGGCTGGCGGTAGCGCTTGAGCAGACTCGCTGCGGCGCCGATAAGCTCCTGCGGCGTATGTGCAACCGAAGCAGCCTCGCAGCCCTTACCGGTCCCTTCCGCGATCGGCTTCACGAAGGCCGGGAACTCGTTCCAGCCCCGGAGTTCGCTTGCATCCGACTCCGCCACCATGAAAGCTGGCGTCGGCACGCCGGCATCGCGCACGAGCCGCTTGGCCACGGTCTTGTCGAGGGACGCAGCACTCGTGAGCGGATCGGAGAACAGATATGGCTGGTCGAACAGCTCGCAGAGCGCCGGCACCTGCGCCTCGCGCGAGCGGCCCTTCACGCCCTCGGCGATGGAGAAGACAAGATCGAAGCGCTCGCCGGCAGCGAGCCGCGCGGCTAGAACCTGCCCGCGGCCGATGCGTTCGACCTCGCAACCAAGCGCATGCAGTGCCCCATCGAGCTGATCGATGGTGTCGATGTTGTCGAACTCGGCCACATCCTCCTCGGAGAGGCCAAGCGCGCGATAGTCGTCGCGCAGATCGTAGACGAGAGCGATACGCATCAGAGGTTTTCGGCGCGCGCCGTCCGATCCGCACCCACAGTCCCCTCCGGATCGGCGTAGCGATAGGTCTTGCCCTCGAAATTGCGCAAGATGAGGTCGTCGCCCACGCGGCCCTGCACATAGTCGGGCAAAAGTGGAATCTTGCCGCCGCCGCCAGGCGCGTCGATCACATAGGTCGGCACGGCATAGCCCGTGGTATGGCCGCGCAAGCCCTGCATGATCTCTAGCCCCTTATCGACGCTGGTGCGGAAATGCGAGGAGCCGGTGATTGGGTCGCATTGATAAAGGTAGTAAGGCCGTACGCGCCGCTTGAGCAGCCCATGATAGAGGCTCTTCAGCGTGTCGACATTGTCGTTGATGTCCTTGAGCAGCACCGTCTGGCTGCCGAGCGGAATGCCGGCGTCGGCAAGCCGCGTGCAAGCCTCGGTAACCTCTGGCGTCATCTCGGCCGGATGGGTGAAGTGGAGGCTCATCCAAAGCGGATGATGCTTCTTCAGGATCCTGGTGAGCGAGCGCGTGACGCGCATCGGCAGCACCACCGGCACTTTAGTGCCGAGCCGTACGAACTCGACATGGCGGATGACACGGAGCCGTCTGAGCAGATAATCCAACCGGTCGTCGGAAAGGGTCAGCGGATCGCCGCCAGAGATCAGCACGTCGCGGATCTCGGGATGGGCAGTGATGTAGTCAAGCGCCTCCTCCCATTGCGGCCGACTGAAGGAATAGTCACCGCCCGGCTCGCCGACCATGCGCGAGCGCGTGCAGTAGCGGCAATAAGTCGAGCAGAAGCCAGTGGCCAGGAACAGCACACGGTCCGGATAGCGGTGCACGAGGCCCGGTGCCGCGGTGTGGCCGTCCTCGCCGAGCGGATCGTCGGCTTCACCTGGCGCCTTGAGATATTCGGCGCCGACCGGGATATGCGTGCGTCGTAACGGATCAAGAGCATCCTCGCGACTCATTAAGCTCGCATAGTAAGGCGTGATGCCGAGCGGCAGCGAACCTTGATGGCGGGTGACCGCATCGCGCTCGTCGTCGGACAACACAAAGAGGCGCTCAAGCTCGGCGAGCGTGCGGATGCGTCGCCGCGCCTGCCAGCGCCAGTCGTTCCACTCGGCAAGCTCGACCTCGGGGAAGAAGCGCTTGCGGAAGGCGCGCGTTGTGGTCCCAACCGGAAAACGCTCGAGGCGCGAGGTCAGCGCGCCAATGCCGTGGGCCGTGACGGGCGAGTGAGAATTGATGAGAAGATGGGGTTTGGTGAGAAGTGTTGTTGCCGTCTGGCAACTGGGCGGCTCTTCAGGCTCGCCGGGAAGCAAATTCATTGGACCTGGATCCCCTCCGGCTTTCGCGAACGGTCATCGGCGCCAATCGCCAACCTCCTCGCCCGTCAAAAAGCGCGAGTCATTTCAGCGACTCCTTGATCGATTTCAAGAGGTAATGCGGTCGCGTCCCAAACTTTTTTTCCCTGGCAGGACCGTTACCGCCGCTGAAGCACTGCAACATAGAAGCCGTCGGTGCCGAAGCTTCGGGGAGTCATCAGCAAGGTTTCCGTGGAGCCGTCAGCGGATTGCGGAGGTGCAGCAGACAGCGCTGCCCTCTCCCACAGTCCTGGCCAGCGCACGATGCTGAACTCAGGGAAGCGGGCGACGAAGGCATCGATTTGCTCGCGGTTTTCGACGGGCAGCACTGAGCAGGTGATATAGGCGAGCCTGCCGCCTGGCTTCACCAGCCGCGCTGCCTGATCGAGCACGACGCGCTGCTCAGCGGACCTCCCCTCAAGCATCTTGGGCGACAGCCGCCATTTGGCGTCAGGCCGCCGGCGCCACACCCCAGACCCGGTGCAAGGCGCATCGACGACTACCCGGTCCATCCTGCCTTCAAGCTCCGCGAGCGCTGCCACGTCGCCGGAACTGATCACCTGGGTATTGCGCACGCCGGCTCGCTTCAGGCGCTCGAAGATCGGGCGGACCCGCATCCGGTCGGCATCGTAGGCATATAGCTGACCGGTATTCTCCATGGCGGCCGCGAGCCCCAGCGTCTTGCCGCCGGCACCAGCACAGAGGTCGAGGATTTGCTCTTTCGGGCGGGCACCTAACAGAAGCGTCGCAACCTGCGAGCCTTCGTCCTGCACCTCGTACCAGCCCCTGCCGTGCCCCGGCTCCGCCTCGACATGGGGGCTTTTGCTTGGACCTCTCCCTGCGGGGATGCGGACGCCAAGCGGCGAATGGGGCGTGGGGGCGGCATCGAAGCGGCGGAGCGCGTGCAGGACCTTTTCCCGCGTGGTCTTCAGCGTATTGACCCTGAGGTCTACCGGGGCCCGTGTAGCGAGCCCCACCCCCTCCTCCGCTGCCTTCGCTCCGAAAGCGCGTTGGAACAACGGGTCAAGCCACTCTGGATAATCGCCCCGTATGGAGGGAGGTGCGTCGGCGGGCAGCACCTGATTGAGCCCGGCAAGCTCATTTGGCGTGAGCGGTGCCAGCGCGAAGCGACCGCCGTCAGCAAGCGCTGCCAAAGCAACCGGGGTCAAACCCCAGATCGAAACGAGAGTACGCAGCACGAGTGACCGCGGGTTGTCGTCACCCATGGCATAGGCGCTAGAGGCACGGGTGCGCAGCGCATCGAAGACGAGATTGCCGATGGCGGCGCGGTCGCCGGAGCCAGCAAAGCGGTGGGAAAGCCCCCAATCCTTCAACGCGTCAGGCGCCGGCCGCTTGCGCATCGCAATATCGGCGAGGACCTCGATGGCGGCGTTTGCGCGAGCCCCTGGCGTCATCCAGCCGCCGCGATGGTGAGCCGAGCAGCGATGATGATCCACATGAGCGCAAGGCCGATGGCGCCGACGAGAAACACCGGCGCCCGCTGATCGATGCGGTTGCTCGTGAGATGGATATAAGCGTGCACGAAGCGCGAAGCCACGAAAAGCCAGCTGAGGACGAAGAGGATAGAGTCCGCGGTCCTCGTCACGAGCGCAAGCAGGATCAGCACATAAAAGAGGAGAGGCGTCTCAAGCTGATTATGATAGGCGTTGCCGATCTGGGTAACGCGAGGAGGCCAGTTCGGCTCTCTAAGCACGATCGAATGTGCGGGGACCTGGCCCCGGCGGATCGCCCGCATACGCAGGAACTGCATCCAGAACAACAATACGAAGGTGAGCGCGACCTGCGCAAACACTGGCATCAGCATGGCCTGCATCGACATGACAGCCCTCCCATTGCACCCTGGCGGTCGGCCGTGACGGCTTTGGCCGCTCTTATACCCTCTATTTCCGCAATGGTGAGCCGCCGCGGGAAAGGCCGAAACATGCTCGGCCGCCGCCGAAGCGGTTAATTTCATTACTGGAAGTTCAATTGACGAGACCCTCAAGGACAGCTTTAACAGCCCAAATTTCAGAAATGCTTTATTCTGTGGAGGAAGAAATGCATGTGCCGAAGCGGAATGCTTTAGTGTCGCGGGCTGCCACCATCGCCGCAATGTTGGCGCTCGCCGCGGGCCTGACTGCCCCCGCGTTAGCCGAAGACGCGCTGGCTCCCGCTGATCAGGCCAAGCCGCCAGTCCTGATCCCGGCCCAGCCCACGACCGGTAACGCGCCTCCTCCCCCGTCCTCCGCAGGGGTCGACGAAAATCCCTGCTTCACCGGCAAGGGCTCGATCAAGGACGTGCTCAACGGTTGCACGGGCTTCCTCGCCTCCGGCTCGAAGGACACCGACAAGCTGATTGCCGCCCACGGTAACCGCGCCATCGGTTTGGCGGCCACCGGCGCTTACGATGCTGCTGTCGCGGAGATGAATGAGGCGGTGGCGCTCGATCCGAAGCAGCCGAACAGCTACTTCATGCGCGCGGCGGCCTATGACGCAAAGAAGGACTACGACAAGTCGATCGTTGATCTCGACGAGGCCATTCGCCTCGATGCGGGTCGCGGCGACTTCTACATGCTTCGCGGCATCGTCTTCAGCCATAAAGGCGACCTCGACCGCGCCATTATCGAGCTCGACCAGAAGGTCAAGCTCGATCCCGACTCTCCCCAAGGCTATTCGCAACGCGCCAACCTCTACCGGCAGAAGAAGGATTATGATCATGCCGCTGCCGACTATAGCGAAGTCATCAAGCGTGAGCCCGACGGCGCCAAGGGCTATGTCGATCGTGGCTGGATTTATGTGTTGAAGAACGATCTCGACCGAGCCATGGATGATTTTACGAACGCGCTCAATATTCACCAGAACGACGCATCAGCTCTCGTCGGCCGTGGCGTGGTGAAGAGCCGCAAAGGCAAGCCCACCGACGGCAGCGCCGACATCACCCTCGCCATTCAGCTCGAGCCGAACATCATCGATCAGGTCAAGAGGCTGGGAGTGGAGTAAGGCGAGCCCTACCCTTCTCTCGGGTAGTTGGGCGATTCCCGCGTTATGGTCACGTCATGCACGTGGCTCTCGCGCAAGGACGCCGGTGAGATGCGGACGAACTCGGTATGCGCAGCGAACTCGGCGAGGTTACAGGCGCCGGTATAGCCCATGGCAGCACGCAAGCCGCCGACCAGCTGGTGCAGCACGCTGCTGAGCGGCCCCTTATAGGGCACCTGCCCCTCGACCCCTTCCGGCACGAGCTTCAGCGTATCCTTGATGTCCTGCTGGAAATAGCGGTCGGCGGAGCCACGCGCCATGGCACCGACTGCCCCCATGCCGCGATAAGCCTTATAGGAACGGCCCTGATACAAATAGACTTCGCCGGGGCTCTCGTCGGTGCCGGCGAGGAGTGAGCCGATCATCACACAGTCGGCGCCGGCGGCGAGCGCCTTGGCGAGATCACCGGAATATTTGATACCGCCGTCCGAAATTATCGGCACATCGTGCTTCCTTGCGACCTCCACGGCTTCGAGCAGCGCCGTGAGCTGCGGTACGCCGACGCCAGCCACGATGCGCGTGGTGCAGATCGAGCCGGGCCCGATGCCAACCTTCACGGCATCGGCGCCGGCATCGATAAGCGCAAGCGTACCTTCCCGCGTCGCCACATTGCCAGCGACCACTTGCACGGCATTCGACAGCCGCTTGATTCTACCGATGGCTTTGAGCACGCGGGCCTGATGCCCGTGGGCGGTATCGACCACGATGAGGTCGGCGCCGGCGTCGATCAGCCGCTCGGTGCGAGCAAAGCCCTCGTCGCCTACGCTCGTCGCCGCTGCCACGCGCAAACGCCCCTGCTCGTCCTTGCAGGCAAGGGGATGGACCCTCGCCTTCTCAATGTCCTTCACGGTGATGAGGCCGATGCAGCGGTACTCGTCGTCGACCACAAGCAGCTTCTCGATGCGACGCTGGTGGAGGAGGCGCTTCGCTTCCTCCATGTCGACGCTTTCCTTGACAGTCACGAGCCGCTCCTTGGTCATCAGCTCGTAAACCGGTTGGTTGGGATTGCTGGCGAAGCGCACATCGCGATTGGTAAGGATGCCGACGAGCTTACCGTCGCGCCCGCCATTCCGCGCCGGCTCCACCACTGGAATGCCGGAGATCTGGTGGTCGGCCATCAGCTTCAAAGCATCAGCAAGGCTGGCCGTGGGGTGGATGATAACCGGGTTCACCACCATCCCGGACTCGAACTTCTTGACCTGCGCAACCTGCGCGGCCTGGGCGTCGGGATTGAGGTTGCGATGAATGACGCCGATGCCCCCAGCCTGCGCCATCGCGATGGCAAGCCGCGCCTCGGTGACCGTGTCCATGGCCGAAGACAGGATGGGGATATGCACGCTGATTGAGCGGGTGACGCGGGAGCTCAAATCGACAGTGTTCGGCAGCACGTCTGACGCGGCGGGCCGGATCAGGACGTCGTCGAAAGTTAGCCCGAGCTCGGGCCCGTCGAGAAATCTGCTGCTCTCTGGAGACTGCCCTTCGGGCATCGGCCAACCTCGCTAAAGGCGGATCCCGCCGGTTGGCGGCTTCCTTTAGCAGCTTGCCCTGCCTTTGGGAAGCCAGGGCATTGGCCTTCTTCAGCCGGAGCAGGCCGCCTGGCCTTCAGTTCTGCACAGAGCCGCGGCGCCGCAAGCGCAATGAAGCTCTGCACCTTAGCTTGCGGCAGGCGATCCTCCCGACGCAGGAGGTTGACTGGAATAGCCTCTGGCTCCTGCGCCGATCGCATTGAGGAGTCCGGGCGGTTGCCGATACCGACGCTGATATCGAGCCCCTCCTCCACCAGGTCGAAGACGCGATCGACGAGAAGTATCCGCGCCGACACGCGCGGGGGGCCCTTTCGTCATTTGCCACCCGCCACACGAAACCCGGTGGCGAGCACATAGACCTCAGGCGACTGGGGGCGGCTCGCTTTGGG
>DASPOV010000161.1:0-5843 GCA_035625815.1 Methyloceanibacter sp. | reverse complement strand
GACCAGGTGGCGCTAGCGGTCGGCAACATCAAATATCGGACTGCCGCAGCAGAACATCGTCATCATTCTTGCCGACGATCTCGGTAACGCGGACCTCTCCTATCGCGGCGACATTCGGACGCCGAATCTCAACCAGCTCCCGAGCGTTGCCGATCAGTTTCCCCAGGCTGCGAGCGATCTCGAAGCGCGTCTCGCGGCCTACGCGAAGGTGAAGAAGCCCCGCGAGTGGCTCAAAACCCAACCAGTCTTCCTTGGCGCACAAGGCAAGACGATCTTCGATCCGGACTTCGATTGACGATAGCGGGTTGTCGCACGAAAAGCCTTCGCTGCCTCCAAAGTGACTCCCAAAACTCCCGCGAGGTGTCCGCAGCCGACGCTTACCGGCCCGCGTTAACCGTCCGCTAAGCCTTTCGCTTTCCAGTTTGTTTACCTGGCCTCCCTAAACTTTGCCTCAAATGCGGGAGTGTTCGGCATGACGACCATGCGTTACGCCATTCTGGTCACCCTCGCCATAGCCTCGCTGAGCGCCGTGATCAGCGCGAGCGCCGACAGCGGCCAGAGGTTCCTGGTCGACGCCGGACAAAGCCCAGCCGGTCCGCAAGATTTCTTCTTGTGGATGCTCGCTGGCATCGCGATCGTCACCAGCCTGTCGCTCTGCCGCTTCGTGGTATTCGGCATCCCGACGTTGCTCGGCGGCTGGTACACAAGCAACAAGCAGTGGCTCTACACGCTCATGCTCGGGGCGCTGATCTGGGGCGTGTTCTATTTGATGAACGGGTGAAAGCTTAAGAGACGGGGGAGCCCTGGTAGGGGACCTTCTGCACTGCTCATCCCGCGTCCTACGGGGGTTACGCGGGGAGCGGTTCGCGAAGGTCAAGTAGACCGGGCGGAAAGTGGGGCGGCCAAGACCACGGCCGCCCCATTCGCCTTGGTCCCCCAAGGACCCACGCGTGTCAGACGCTGTAATACATGTCGAACTCGATCGGGTGCGGCATCATCTCGAACCGCTCCACCTCTTCCATCTTCAGTTCAAGATACGCATCGATCGCATCGTCGGTGAAGACGTTGCCCTTCTTCAGGAAGGCGCGGTCCTTGTCGAGCGACTCGCAGGCCTCGCGCAGCGAGCCGCAGACGGTTGGCACCTTCTCGAGCTCCTCCGGTGGCAGGTCGTAGAGGTTCTTATCGATCGGGTCGCCGGGACTGAGCTTGTTCTCGATGCCGTCGAGCCCAGCCATGAGCATCGCGGCGAATGCGAAATAGGGATTGGCGGCGGGATCGGGGTAACGGACCTCGACGCGCTTGGCCTTGGGACCTGAACCAAGCGGAATACGGCAGCCGGCCGAGCGGTTGCGCGAGGAATAAGCGAGAAGCACCGGCGCCTCGTAACCCGGCACCAGACGCTTATACGAGTTTGTGGTGGGGTTGGTGAAGGCGTTTAGTGCCTTGGCGTGCTTCAGAATGCCGGCGATGTACCAGAGCGCGTAGTCCGAAAGGTCGGCATATTTGTCGCCGGCGAACACGGGCGTATTGCCCTTCCAGATCGACTGGTGGGTGTGCATTCCAGAGCCGTTGTCGCCGAACACCGGTTTTGGCATGAAGCAGGCAGTCTTGCCGTAGGCCTGTGCGACGTTGTGGATCACGTATTTGTAGATCTGCATCGCGTCGGCAGTCTTAACGAGAGGTCCGAACTTGATGCCGAGCTCGTGCTGCGCCGCGCCAACCTCGTGGTGATGCTTCTCGGTAACGACGCCCATGTCAGCCATAACGCTTAACATCTCCGAGCGGAGGTCTTGCGCGGAGTCGACGGGTGGTACGGGAAAATAGCCACCCTTGGTGCGCGGGCGGTGACCCAGATTACCCATCTCATATTCGGTATCCATGTTCGAGGGCGACTCGATAGAGTCGATTTTGTAACCGCAATTGAAGGGCTCCGTCGCGAAGCGGACGTCGTCGAACACGAAGAACTCGGCCTCTGGCCCGAACACGGCGGTATCGCCGACACCGGTTTGTTTCAAATACGCCTGGGCCTTCCCGGCGACCGAGCGCGGGTCGCGCTCGTAGGGCTCGTTGGTCAAAGGCTCGAGCACATCGCAGAACACCGCGAGCGTGCTTTGCGCAAAAAACGGATCGGCCACCGCCGAATCCGGGTCCGGCATCAGCTTCATGTCCGACTCATTGATCACCTTCCAGCCCGCGATGGATGAGCCGTCAAACATGATCCCGTCCGTGAACGCATCCTCGTCCATCACCTTGGCGTCCATAGTGACGTGCTGCATCTTGCCCCGCGGATCGGTGAAGCGGAGATCAACGAACTTGATTTCGTCGTCTTTGATTTTCTTCACTACCTGTTTTGCGTCTGCCATTTTACTCCCCTGTCCTTCGCATGTTTGATGCCACCTCGCGGGCCTGCAGCGAAGCGGCGCTGGTTTCGATCTCGCCGGCTATTCCGCAGCCGGTCTTTTCTTACGGTTCTCGTCAGATAGCATCGTTCCCCGTTTCGCCGGTGCGGATCCGAACGGCCTCCTCCACATTCGACACGAAAATCTTTCCGTCGCCGATGCGGCCAGTTTTCGCCGAGGTGATGATCGCGTCGATCGCCTTTTCGACCATGGAATCGCCCAGCACGAGCTCGAGTTTCACCTTGGGCAGGAAATCGACCACGTATTCCGCGCCCCGATAGAGCTCGGTGTGACCCTTTTGGCGTCCGAACCCCTTGGCTTCCGTGACGGTAATACCCTGCAATCCGATCTCTTGCAGGGCTTCTTTGACTTCGTCCAGCTTGAACGGTTTGATGATCGCCTCGATTTTTTTCATGCTCTCCACCGCACCTCCACATTGGGCACACAAGAACGCTCGAGCCGCGCGCACCTTGCCCGAAGTCCGCTGGACTCCTGTCGGCGCCCAAGCACGCCCTATGCCAATCTTGTCAGGGGGATTGTTCCTTCTGATTCCAATGTCTTATGAGCAGGCACCGATAGTCGCCGCGCTTGCCCTAAGACGTATAGCCTATCATTTAGGCAATATGCATAGGATTTCGGCAGATTGCACTTAGAGGAGCCTTTTTCGGATTCATTGGGGCTTTGCTTTATCTTGAAATCGATGCTCGAGCTATTGACCCCGGAGGAGATGACCCAAGCGGATCGCCTTGCCATCGAAGGCGGGGTGCCGGGGCTTAAGCTTATGGAGGCCGCCGGACGCGCCGTAGCGGAAGAGGTCTCAGCGCGCTTCCCCGATGCACGTGAGGTCGCCGTACTTTGCGGACCCGGCAACAATGGCGGCGACGGCTTCGCCGCGGCGCGCCATTTGCTCGAGAAGGGCTACACAGTTCACCTCGGGTTCAACGGCGACGCAAGCCGCCTGCCACAGGAGGCGGCGGCCGCGGCCAAGCTGTGGACCGGCGCCATGGAGCCGCTAAGCACCGGTCTTTTCGCCCGCGCTGGCGTCGTCGTCGATGCCCTGTTCGGCGCTGGTCTTGCGCGCCCCATCGAGGGCAACTACGCCACGCTGATCGAAGCCTTGAATGCGAGTGGGCTCCCCGTGGTGGCGGCGGACGTGCCGAGCGGCGTCGACGGAACCACCGGCGCCGTGAGGGGCGTGGCGGTGCGCGCGATCGCCACGGTCACCTTCTTTCGTCTGAAGCCTGGGCACCTACTGCTCCCAGGGCGCATATTGTGCGGCGAGACGCGCGTCGCCGACATCGGTATTCCCAACAGGGTGCTCGAGATCATTAAGCCAAAGACCTTCGCCAATGAGCCTGCCTTATGGCTCGCGCACTTTCCTTGGCCGAAGCCCGAGGGCCATAAATATGCACGTGGGCATGTAGTGGTCGTGTCGGGTCCGGCCTTCAGCACCGGCGCGGCGAGGCTCGCAGCCATGGGCGCCTCCCGCGCCGGTGCGGGCTTGGTCACCGTCGCCTCGCCCAAGGACGCCGTAGCGGTGAACGCATCGCAACTCACCGCCGTCATGGTGCGGCTCGTCGATGATGCGAAGGACGTTGCGACGCTTTTGGCAGACGAGCGCAAGAACGCCTTGCTGATCGGCCCTGGTGTCGGTGTCGGTGAGCGCACCAAGGGCTTGGCGCTTGCGGCGCTCGCGAGCAAAGCGGCCGTCGTCCTCGATGCCGACGCACTGACCTCCTTCGCCCACGATGCGGATGAGCTTTTCGCCGCCATTCGCTCGCGTGCCGCTCCAGTTGCGCTCACCCCTCATGAGGGCGAATTCGCGCGCATCTTCGGCGCCACAGGGGATGGGGGAAAGGTCGCAATCACCCGCGGCGCTGCCGCGCGCTCTGGCGCGATCATGCTGTTGAAGGGCTCAGACACCGTCGTCGCCGCACCAGACGGTAGGGCCTCCATCAACGCCACGTCCAGTCCTTGGCTCGCCACTGCCGGCACTGGCGACGTGCTTGCCGGCATTGTGCTTGGCCTGTTGGCGCAGCGCATGGACGCGTTCGAGGGCTTATCCGCCGCGGTTTGGATGCACGGCCGGGCGGCGCAGGTCTTCGGTCCTGGCCTGATCGCCGAGGACCTGCCCAAGATGCTGCCGGCCGTTCTACAGGAGATGGCAGACCTGAGCAAAAAAATGCTGGGAAAAGCAGACCAAGGACTGAGGCGAGTCGGCCCGGTAACCCTATGTTGACACAGTGCGACCTTATGGGGGACATGGGAAGCGGAGGGGCTCGAAAAGGCCCGCGTTCTCGCCATAGGCTCATGACCAGACGGTGTCTGAAGCTTTGCGGGTTTGTCCTCGTCCTCATCGCCGGCGCGAGCGAGGTGAGCGCGGAGGACGTGACGCTACTCCGCGCGCGAGAGGGGGCGGCGGCGCTGCTGCGCGGCCAATATGACAAGGCCGTCGCCGCCTACGACGAGGCTCTGTCCAATCCGGAGATATCCGATTTCGTCAAGGCAAGCATCTACAGCGATCGCGGCGTCGCCAAATGGCGGCTTAAACAAACGAAGGAAGCCGTCGACGACTTCAACCAGTCGATACAGATCTCACCGGAGAACGCCACCGTCTACAACAACCGCGGCAACGCGCTCATGGATTTGGGCCGCCCCGACGAGGCTGTAAAAGACTTCGACCGGGCCATTGCGCTCTCGCCGAATTACGGCGCGGCCTACAACAACCGCGGTAACGCCCATAGCGCGCTTGCCCAATATCAGCCGGCCTTCCAAGACTTTCGCAAGGCCGTCGAGTTGATGCCGACGAGCGCGGTGCCCTTCAACGGGCGCGGCAAGGCGCATGCTGCCTTGAAACGTTATCACGCCGCGCTTCGCGACTTCACCAAAGCCATCAGCCTCAACGCTAAGTATGAGGCGGCATACGCGAACCGCGGCGAGTCGAACCTTGCGCTAGGGCAAGACCGGGAAGCTGCCGACGATTTTACCCAGGCGCTGAATATCACGCCCGATCAGCCGAACCTTCTCCTCCTCCGGGCTCGCGCGTATGTCGGCGACAAGAAGTACAACACCGCATTGGATGATCTGAAAAAGCTAATCGAACTCAAGCCCGATGCGGTCGACGCCTATATCGAGCGCGGCAACCTCTTCACGCAAGTCCGTCGTTTCGACGACGCCATTGCCGATTTTTCTCACGCACTCGAGCTTGCGCCACAAAACGCGCAGGCCTTTGCCATGCGCGCCATGGCTAGGCTCCAGGAGACACCCCCGGCCCGCAAGCAGCCACAACAACAGCCCGAGTCCGTCGTTCCCAAGCAGCCAGCCGAAGCCAATAGCAATGCCGAGGCGAAGCCCGAAACCACCGCCGAGGCCAAGCCCGAATTCGATGCGGCCAACCAGACCCCTTCGGATGCGACAGCTGATACGACGGCCGATACTTCGGCC
>DASPOV010000160.1:0-4995 GCA_035625815.1 Methyloceanibacter sp. | reverse complement strand
GCGTGAACACGCCCGTCGCCGTGTTCAAGACTCAGGGTGAAGCCTGGGAGAAGGCTAAGGCGATTGCCCGACGCGAGCGGTCTGAGGCTGTGCTTCACGGCAAGGACGGCCGTATCCGCGAGCGCAACATCTACGGCCACGGCCCACGAAGCTCTAAGGGCTGAAGATCAGCGCGATATGGACGAAGGGCGCTGAGACGCAATCAGCTCTGGATTGGCCACGGGAGATTTCTGCGGTCGAGATGAACAAAAGCCAGCATCCGTCATGGGCCTTGTACCGGTGTTAAGAGCTTTCATGTAAAAGCCTTTCACATGAGCTCTGACGATCAGCGCTGGCGCAGGCCGCGCTCCTATCATCACGGCAATCTGAAGGAGGTGCTGCTCGAGGCCGCCCGCAAGCTGATCGAGCAATATGGCCCGGCCGGCTTTAGCTTGACCGAGGCCGCGCGGCTCGCGGGCGTAAGTCCCGCAGCGCCCTATCGGCATTTCCGCGACCGCGATGCGCTGCTCGCCGAGGTCGCCCGTAACGGCTTCGAGCGCTTCGCCGCGAAGCTCGACATGGCGTGGAACAACGGCATACCGACGCCGCTCTCCGCCTTCGAGAATCTCGGCCGCGCCTATCTCGCCTTCGCGCGCGAGGAGCCGGCGAGCTACGCGGTGATGTTCGAGGCGGGCCTCGGCCCCGGCGAGGATGCGAATCTTAAAGCAGCGGCGGAGCGCGCCTTCGACGTGCTCCAGCGTGCCTCAGCGGCGCTCTGCCGTGGGCTTCCTGCCGACCGCAGGCCTCCGCTTCGGCTGATGAGCTTGCATGTCTGGGCGCTCTCTCACGGCATCGCCGACCTGTTCGTTGAGACGCGTCCGAGGGTTGCCAAGCCCCCGCTCAGCCCTGAAGATATTCTTGAATCGGCGATGCTCGTCTATTTGCGTGGGTTGGGCGTTCTCCCACCTGAAAGCGGGGGCATGGCGCCGAACCCTTGAGACTGGGCGCCGACGATCACGTTTCGCATCGCCACTTGACTCTGGACAGGACGCTCCCACTTATGTGAATGTGAATAACATTCACACCGAGGAAGGTGCGCATGACATGCAACAGCTAGTAACGACCTTGGACGATTACGGGAAGCCCGCCTGGCTTATCGCGGCGGTTATCGGCTTCATCATCTGGTGGCCCATTGGGCTTGGGGTCTTGGCCTATCTCATCTGGAGTGGACGTATGGGTTGCGGAACCAAACTGCAGTGGAAGCAGCACTTTATGCAGGAGGCGCGGCGGTTCGGTGGCGGGTTCGGCCCGTTCCGCTCGACTGGCAATGCGGCCTTCGACGCCTATCGCGAGGAGACTTTGCGGCGCCTGGAGGAGGAGGCTGAAGAGTTCCAGACCTTTCTCGATCGTCTGCGTAAAGCGCGCGACAAAGCCGAGTTCGATCAGTTCATGGCCGAGCGGGGTCAGGGCGGCACCCGGCCTGCAAGCGCTTAAGTCACAGAGAGGCAAGGCGTAAGCGAGGGCTCGGGATTCGGCCCCGGGCCCTTTGTTATTTGCAGCGGGTCACCGTAGCCGCCCCCAGTGGGCGTCTTGATGATGATGGCCTCGCCCGGGTTGAGCACGACTTGCGCGCAACCGTCTAAGTTCTCCATACGTCCATTATTGCGCCGAACGAAATTCGCGCCGGGCTCTCCCGGCTCACCGCCACACAGTCCGAAGGGCCGCATGCGTCTGAAGCCCGAGAGAATGGCGCACTCCATGCGCTCCAAGAATCGAATGACGCGAAGCGTACCGTCTCCGGCGCACCATCTGCCCTTGCCTCCGGAACAGCGCCTGATCTCGAAGCGCTCGAGCAGCACGGGGTAACGGAGTTCTAGCACCTCAGGATCGGTCAGACGTGAATTGGTCATATGCGTCTGCACCGCGGGCACACCATCGAAGCCGGGGCCAGCGGGCGTGCCCGAGCAGATCGTCTCGTAATATTGCGTACGCGCATCGCCGAAGGTGAGATTGTTCATGGTGCCCTGCGCCGAGCTTAAGCTCCCAAGCGCGCCATAGAGGCAGTTCACGATGGTTTGACTCGTCTCCACATTGCCGGCGGCGACCGCGGCGGGGTAGCGGGGCGCGAGCATCGATCCTTCGGGGACGATGATCTCGATGTGCCGGAGGCAGCCCGCGTTGAGCGGAATGTCGTCATCGACCAGCGTGCGGAAAACATAAAGCACGCAAGCGCGCGTGATCGGCTCGGGAGCATTGAAGGTGTCGGGCTGTTGTTCGCTCGTTCCGGTGAAATCGACGATGGCTTTGCCACGCGCACGGTCGATGCGGATCGCGACCTTGATGCGCGCGCCAGTATCGGTCTCGACCTCGAAGCTCGCTGGCTCGAGCGTCTCGATCACTCGCGCCACGCTCGCCGCGGCATTGTCCTGCACATGCCCCATATAGGCCTGCACGACATCGAGGCCGTATTGGGCCACCATCTTGCCCAGCTCCTCCGCGCCCTTGGCGTTGGCGGCGGCTTGCGCCTTCAAGTCGGCGATGTTCTGTGCCGCGTCCCGAGCCGGGTAGGGGCCTCCGGTCAGAAGCATCATCACCGCCTCTTCGCGGAAGCTCCCGGCCTCAACGAGCTTGAACGGATCGATATAGACACCTTCCTCTTCGATGCGCGTCGCCTTCGGGCTCATGGAGCCAGGCGCGATGCCGCCGATATCGGCATGGTGGCCGCGCGCCGCCACGAAGAAGAGAATTTCAACGCCGTTTTTGGCGAACACCGGCGTGACCACGGTAATGTCAGGAAGATGCGTGCCTCCATTGTAGGGAGCGTTCAGCATCCACACGTCTCCGGGTGTGAGGCGAGCGCCCGCCTCGCGCCGCATCGTCTCGACGCTCCGGTCCATGGAGCCGAGATGTACTGGGATATGCGGCGCGTTGGCGACAAGGCGCCCCTCGCCATCGAAGATCGCACAGGAGAAATCGAGTCGCTCTTTGATGTTGACCGACCGCGCGGTGTTCTGCAGCGCATAACCCATCTGCTCGGCGATTGCCGTGAAGCGCTTGTTGAAGACTTCGAGCAGTACGGGGTCGGCACTGGTATCGAGCGCGGCGCGCGCCTCGCGCGTGTTCGCTCGGGTGAGCAGCAGGTGGTTCTTTGCCGTGACTGTGGCCTGCCAGTTCGGCTCGACCACCACCGTCTGGTGCAGCTCGATGATCAGCGCCGGTCCCGCGACGCGATGACCTGGCTTGAGGTCGTCCCGCAGTAACACAGGTGCGTCATGCCAGGCGCCCGCGGTAAAGAGCTTCGTGGTGGTTTGTGGCGGTGGAGAACCGCCGGTCGAGAGCGGCAGGTCGGGCTCTTGCGGACGGTCGCCGCCGCCGAGCGCCTCAACCTCGATCGCCTCGATCTCGATCGCCTTGTCGGGGCTTAGGAAGCCAAAGCGCTGGCTGTGCATCGCCTCGAACGCGCTTTTGAGCTCAGCCAGCGTTCCGATTGGCACCGCCAGGGTGCTGTCGGTGCCGAAATAGCGGATATGCGCCTGAACGCTGACGCGGATGCCGGCGGGCGCGACGCCCTGGCCGACAAGCTCCTCTGTCACTTCTTCGGCGAGGGGTGCTGCTAGGGCTTCCGCCGCAGCCAAGCCTTCTGCATCGAGCATGCCGAGCACGGCGCGGCTCCGCGTCGCCTTCAACTCGGCGAGCCCCATGCCGTAGGCAGAGAGCACCCCAGACAAAGGATGTATGAGCACGCGGCGGATTCCGAGCGCATCGGCGACGAGGCAGGCATGCTGGCCGCCGGCGCCACCAAAAGAATTCAGCACATAGTCGGTGACGTCGTAGCCCCGCTGCACGGAGATGGTCAGGATCGCATTCGCCATGTTCTCGACCGCGATGCGGATGAAACCGTCCGCGACCTGCGCGGGCTCGCGGCCATTACCGATCTCGGCGGCAAGCGCAGCGAAGCGCGTCTGCACGAGCTCGGCGTCGAGAGGCTGATCCTGCGTCGGTCCGAAGATCTTGGGGAAGAAAGCGGACTGAAGCTTCCCCACCATCACATTGGCGTCGGTGACGGTCAGCGGTCCACCGCGGCGATAGCAGGCCGGACCCGGGTTGGCGCCGGCAGAGTTCGGCCCCACCCTAAAGCGCGCGGCGTTGTAGACGAGGATCGATCCGCCGCCGGCAGCCACCGTGTGTATGCGCATCATCGGTGCGCGCACGCGCACGCCAGCGACCACGCTATCGAAGGTGCGCTCATAAACGCCGTCGAAATGGCAGACATCAGTGGAGGTACCGCCCATGTCGAAGCCGATCACGCGCGTGAAGCCCGCCAGCCTCGCGGTCTCGATCGCCCCCACCACGCCACCGGCGGGCCCGGACAGGACGGCGTCCTTCCCCTTGAACAGACCCGCGGAGGTCAGGCCTCCCGAAGACTGCATGAAGAGCAGTCTGGTTCGGCCTGTCTCCGATGCGAGGACACCGGCTACGCGATCGATGTAGCGGTAAAGCAGCGGCGAGAGATAGGCGTCGACCACCGTGGTGTCGCCACGCCCCACGAATTTAACGAGCGGACTTACTTCATGACTCACCGAGATTTGCGCGAAACCAGCTTCGCGGGCGAGCCTTGCGGCAATCTTCTCGTGCTTCGGATGGGCATAGGCATGCATGAAGACGATGGCGACAGAGTCGATCCCGTCCGCCCGCGCCGCGTGGAGCACCGCGCGTGCGGCGGCGGTGTCTAGCTGCGTCTCGACGCCACCATCGGCGCGGATGCGTTCAGTAACCTCCGCCACGCGAACATAAAGCATGGACGGCTTCTCGATCTTCCGCGCGAAAATCTTGGGCCGCGCCTGGTAGCCGATCTCGAGTGCGTCGCGGAACCCCTCGCTCACCAGCAACAGCACTGGATCACCCTTGCGCTCGAGTAGCGCATTGGTAGCGACGGTCGTGCCCATCTTCACCACGGCGATGCGTTCCGTCGGTAGCGGCTGCCCGCGCCTAACCTGAAGCAAATCGGCAATGCCG
>DASPOV010000159.1:0-2806 GCA_035625815.1 Methyloceanibacter sp. | reverse complement strand
GTCGGACATGGTGGTACCAGCGATCGCCGCGTCCAAGGCCGTCGGCAGGCCGGTAAAGCTGATCTACGCTCGCGAAGACGACATGCAGATGGATTTCACGCGGCCCTTGACCTACCAGAAAGTCAAAGTCGGCCTCGACGGCAATGGCAAAGCGATCGCCATGGAGCATGACGTGATCGGCGCTTGGCCGACCGCGAAATGGGGCATCCCAGCCTTCCTCACTCCGGCCGTGGATAGGAAGCGAGTTGGAGATAGCTTTGAGGGCCTGCATGACAGCTTCGCTGTCAACGGCGCCGACTATTGGTACTCGATCCCCAACCACACGGTGCGCAATTTCGAGAACAAGCTGGCGCAGGGCGCAACGCCCTCCGGACAGTTGCGCTCGGTCGCGCCCGCTTGGACCTTCTGGGCGGTCGAAAGCACCATGGACGAGATTGCCCACGCCAGCGGCCAGGATCCGGTGGAGATGCGGCTGAAGCTCCTTGACGGTGCCGGCGCCAATGCTGGCGGCGACAAGCCACAGAACGTGGGCGGTGCCAAGCGTCTCGCAAATGCGCTGCGGGCCGCGGTGGGCCGATCAGGCTACGGAGCGATCAAGCTGGGCCCGAACGAGGGCATGGGCGTTGCCTGCGTCAGTTCGCAGGAACGTTCAAGTCCTACGTGGACGGCTTGCGTCGTTCACGTGAAAGTCGACCCCAACACCGGCGAGGTGACGCTCAAGAAGGTGACCATTGCCATGGATGTCGGTACGATCGTCAACCCGGACGGGGTGCGCGCCCAGATTGAGGGATCCATTTTTTGGGGCGCGTCGCTGGCGATGCTCGAAAAGGGCTCAATCAAGGACGGTGGCATCGAGCAGCGGAACTTCGACAGCTATACGCCGATGCGGATGAGCCAAATACCGGAAATCGATGTCAGCATCATCGCCAACGGCGAACCAGCGGTGGGCTGCGGCGAGCCGGCAGTCACGGTCATCGCCCCGGCGATCGGCAACGCCATCTTCAACGCAGTTGGCGCGCGCGTGCGCTCGCTGCCGATCACGTCGGAGGCCGTCAAGGCGGCGATGAAGACATGATCTGGCGCGCCTGAGGTCGAAGTCGAAGAGCGGCACCATGGGTGCCGCTCTTCTCAAGGTCCAGGACACGCGCATCATATGCCTTCTCGAAGTCCTTTTGCATGGCAGCACTCAGGTCGGCGGTTGGATGCGTGTCCACTCCATCAATGTCCCCTCTCCCCCATCGTAACGGGCCCACCCGTAGTCGCCTCAAGGATAACGGAAGACAACCCACAAGGCCACCATCCGAGCCTGCGGGGCTCGGCGGCTTAACTCTCCGATTTTGCTATCGTTTCGATTTTTTGACCATACGCGGTCGCAATGCCGACCCGGACTTTGAGTGGCTGAGGCGCCCGGAGCCGCCCCACTGCGGCGACGATGTCGAGCCCGGCCCGCACCGCGCGCTCGGCGTCGTCCTTGTGGGCGCGCGGAAAGCCAAAATAGGCGAGGATGCCGTCGCCCATGAACTTGGCAATGAAGCCGTCATATCGGGCGACCGGCCCCGAACAAGCGTCCTGGTAAGCTCGGATGACCTCGCGCATTTCCTCAGGATCAAGCTTGCTCGACAACGCCGTCGAGCCGACCAGGTCACAAAACATGACAGTTAGCTGGCGGCGCTCCGCAGTTGCTCTGGAGTCCTCGGTGGTGCTGCCAGATCCACCTGCGCTCGACCGAGATGCACCCGAGGGGCTCAGCTCGGCGATTGCACTGCGCACGCGCAGCCGATGGCCGGCGCTCGACATCCCAATGTCCTTCAGCGTCTGGTCATCGACCTTTCTAAGCAGCTCCATGTCGATGTCGTTAGCCTCGAAGGCGTCGGCATATTGGCGAAGGCCAATCGACTCTAGCCACTTCCAGATCTCGCTCATGCCTTGAGCTGCTCCAGCAGCGTCTTGGCCTCCTTTAAGTCGAGCGTGTCAAAGCCCTCAGTGAACCAGCCGTAGATCGGCGCCAGGAGATCACGGGCTTCGATGCGCTTGCCCTGGTCGCGCCAGAGACGCGCAAGGTCGAGGGCCGCACGCAGCTCCCAGAACTTGGCCCTCTGATAACGCGCCACATCGAGCGCCGTGCGAAAGTGTGCCTCGGCGGCGGCACAATCTCCCGCATCGTGCAGCAGTTCACCGCGCAGTCGATGCACTTCCGCTTCGAAGCTCCGCTCCTGTGTGGTTCTCATCACATCATCGGCCTCCGCCAGCTGTCGCAATGCAGCTTGCGGTTGACGGGCCTCGCGGTACGCATCGGCCAGCAACAAAAGATTACGTGGCATCCACATACTGGCGCCTATGGCCCGGTGGCCGTCCAGGCCCTGGGTGAGCAATTCGATCCCTTGCGATCCTCGCCCCAAAGCGGCCATGCACCAGCCGCGACAAATCCTACCAAAAGCCACCAACTGTGGAAAATCCTGCTCAGTCGCGAGCGCGATCAGTTCCTCACTATGCTGTAACGTCGTCAATAGCGTGGATGGATCGCGCTCGCCGACACGGGCGTTATGAAAGAGCAGAAAGAGCAACCCCCCTATCGCCAACGAAAACGGCTGTCCCAGACGGCGCGCTTCTGCTAATGCCTCGCTCGAGCTCGCCTTCGCTTGATCGAGGTACCCAAGAGGGAACAGCACAGACATCCAGCTCAGTAGCATGACGCGAGCATCCTGCAGGGTCACCGCGGCATAGAACGGCCGGTCCGAAGGATCAAAAAGAGCGAGCCCTTCCTCCAGATGACCGCGTGCCGCAACGAACTCGCCAAGACAGAATT
>DASPOV010000158.1:0-2143 GCA_035625815.1 Methyloceanibacter sp. | reverse complement strand
CCGATCCTATTCGTCCAGTGTTCAAGCGTTCGGTAGTTATCCATGAATTCGAACGGACCTACGCGTGCCATGTCACTAAGCGGGCGCTTCCCGGCCACCTCGTCGCGACCCACTCCAATGACATTACTCCCAACGAAAGTCATGACGCGCTCAATCGCTTCTGGCTCTAGGCCTGCGCCCTTGGTGAAATCGCCACTGTCATCTTTGCGTCCCTTCCCCAAGAGAGCGCGAACGCCTTCTTCTCCTAGCCGATCAAGTTTATCGATTGCTCTCAGAACAGAGAGGCGCTTGCTTGTGCTGTCTTCACCTTCGAGAGCAATCGCTTCAAGCAGTCCGTCGAGAACCTTTCTGCTGTTGACTTTGATTATGTAGCTCCCACGAGGAATCCCAAGCTTTTCGAGCGTGTCAGCGGCGAGCATACAAAGCTCTGCATCTGCCGCGATGGACGCTGCCCCGACAGTATCGGCATCGAACTGGGTGAATTGGCGGAAGCGACCAGGACCAGACTTCTCGTTCCGCCACACCGCCCCCGATTGGTAGCGGCGAAAGGGCTTCGGCAGGCTGTGGTAGTTCACGGCGACGTACCGGGCGAGCGGCGCGGTCAGATCGTAGCGCAGCGACAGCCACTGATCATCGTCGTCCTTGAAGGAGAACACGCCCTCGTTCGGCCGGTCCTGGTCGGGCAGGAACTTGCCGAGTGCGTCGGCATATTCGATGGCCGGCGTGTCGAGCGGCTCAAAGCCGTAGGACTCGAACACTACCCTGATCTTGGCGAGCATATCCGCGGTCGCGCGAAGCTCACTCGCAGACGTGTCGAAAAGGCCCTTCGGCAGACGGGCCTCGGGGTGGACCGGCTCGTCTTTCTTGCTCATGGATGGCGGTTTGACGACTCGGCTGTTTGCCTGCGGCTTCTAGCCCATAGGCCCAAGTCCAGCAAGCGACGCAGGAATTACCGGGAGGCGGCGAGTTCCATTAGGCTCTCGATCGGATGCACCTTGGATTTGAGCTTTTCGAGCGCTTTCGGGCAGGGGCCGCCGGTCGCCCAGTCGAGCAGCTCGATGGTGTGCACAACGGGCACGGCGCTGCCACGTTGAAGCTGCATGATGCAGCCGATGTTGCCAGCAGCGACGAGATCAGGCTTTACGCTCGCGATGTGCTTCAGCTTGCGGTCACGCAATTGGCCGGATAATTCCGGCTGGAGGAGATTGTAGGTGCCGGCCGAGCCGCAACAGATATGGCCTTCCGGAACTTCGAGCACAGTGAAGCCTGCCTGAGAGAGCAGTGCGCGGGGCTCGTTCCCGACCTGCTGCCCATGCTCGAGCGAGCAGGCGGAGTGATAGGCGACGCGGAGGCTCGTCCAGGCAAGCGGCGGAAGTAGCCCGAGCTCGTAGACGAACTCGCTGATGTCGCGAGCGAGCCTCGACATCTCCGTCGCGCGCTCGGCATAGCCGCGGTCGCGCGCGAGCAGATGGCCATAATCCTTGATCATGGTGCCGCAGCCGGACGTGGTGGTGAGAATGGCGTCGAGCGGCCCTTCGCGCAGCGCGCTTGACCAGGCATCGACATTGCGGCGCGCGGCCTTCTGGGCTTCCCTCTCGCGGCCGAGCTGCTGCTGGAGCCCACCGCAGCAGGCCTCTTCGGTGGGCATCACCACCTCGACACGGTGGCGCTTGAGCAGCCCGATCGCGGCGAGGTTGATAGAGGGCTGCAACACCTCCTGCACGCAGCCGAGCAGGAGGGCCACGCGCTTGACTGCCGGCTGGGCGGGGCGGATCACAGTCTCGCGTTTGCGCAGTTTCAGATGCGGCAGACCTGGGGGCGTGAGCGCAAGCGCCGCGGCGCCGGTCTTGAAGCCGAGCTTCGCCATAAGGCCGCGGAACGGGCGTGCGAGCCAACCGAACAGAAGCGCGAAGCGGAAGCGGCCAGGATTGGACAGCACCCTGGCTAGTAGCCAGCGCGTCGCGCGCTGTGCCGGCGAGCGTCCTTTATGATCGATGCGGACGCGGGCGAGATCGACGAGATGCATGTAATCCACGCCGCTCGGGCAGGTGGTCATGCAGGACAGGCAAGAGAGGCACCGGTCGATGTGATGGGTGATCGGCGCGGTGATTGCGCCCTGCTCGAACATCTCCTTGATCAGGTA
>DASPOV010000157.1:0-8922 GCA_035625815.1 Methyloceanibacter sp. | reverse complement strand
GATCTCCTTCTGGCCGGTCTCGATGTTGAGGAGATAGACCTTGGGGTTATCTCCCTCGAAGGACATGTAAGTGATCTCTTGGGTCGACGGACTGAAGCGAGGCGTCAGCACGAGGTCCTTTCCAGTGGTCAGCAACCGTACGTTGTGTCCGTCTTGGTCCATGATCGCGAGGCGTTTGATGCGTTTGTCCTTGGGTCCTGACTCGTCGACGAACACCACGCGCGTATCGAAATAGCCCTTCTCGCCGGTCATGCGCTCATAGATCACGTCGGCGATGATGTGACCAACACGGCGGGTGTCTTTCGCCCGGGTAAAGAACTGCTCGCCAGCGAGCTGGTTGCCGGAAAGTACATCCCAGAGGCGGAACTCGGCCCGTAACTTGCCGTCACTATTGCCAATTCTCCCGACGACGACTGCCTGGGCGTTGATTGGACGCCAGTCCTCGAAGCGAGGTGCTTGGGCAACGTCGAGCCCCTTCTCGATGAAGGCCGCGGGATCGATCGGCAAGAACAGCCCCGACGACTTCAGATCGTTCGACACGACGTCGGAGATTTCGCGCGCCGCGCCGGCATCGATCGTGCCGTCGCTCGCGAAGTCAGGGATGGCGATCGGCAACGGTTGGATATTGCCTTGCGTGATGTTGAGCTCAACCACCGCATGTGCACGGTCGGAGCCAACGCTGGTGCCCATGACTGCGCATAGAAGGACCGTGGCAAGTCGCGGAGCGCGCCGCTGGAATATCGAAGAGGGGATGAGGTCGATCATAGGGTCGAATCGCTGTTTGCGATGAGGCAGCCTAGCCGCTGCCATACATCTGTCTTGGGTCGAAATTGAGGATCATGTCGCGCCACACCGCGTATTTCTCGCTTGGAAGCTCATAGGGCTGGCACTGGAACACCGCGCGCACGGCGCTATCCGCCGCAGCCTGGAAGAAGGGCGAGCCGCCGCTATTGGCGACCGACGGGTAGCCGATAAGGGTGCCGTCCTCGTTCAACTGCAGCCGGAGCTTGATGATGATCGCGTCGGCGCCCAGGCCACCCGGCGGCGGGCTCCAGCACCGCGCCATCTTGGCTCTCAGCGTATCAATCTCATTGACCGCCATAATCATTTGAGTGCCGCTCGACTGCCCCTTCACCGGCTTTTTCACGGTGTATTGCGGCGCATCGACGGCCCGCGGCTCCTTCGCCGCATTGGGGATCTTGTTGAGCAGCGCCGCGAGCCGGTCGGCGTTGAGGTCGTGCTCCTGTTCAGCCTGAGGCGCGGGCTTGGGCTTCGGCTTGTCCTTGGGCTTTTCGGGCTTCGCCTCCGCCTTATTCGGCAGAGGTTCCTTCTTCGCCTCGGCCTCTTTGGGCTTTTTCACCTCTTCAGGCTTTGGCTTCGGCGGCTCCTCCGCTTTCGCCTGCTGTGGCGGAGGGGCTACCGTGGCTTCGGCCTTCGGCAGCTTCGGCGCTTCCTTCTCAGTCACCGACTTTGGCTTCTGATCTTCGGGTCTTGCTGTCAGCGGCGCGTCATACTTAGCGTTGACCATGCCCGCCTTGATCTTGGTGAACTCCGACGGCGTCACGATGTCGATGGGCACGTCCTCGATCTTCGGCGCGTCAAGCGCCCGGCCTGCGGGAAACACTACCAAGACCCACAGCAGAATCGCGAGATGCAGCGCGATGGAGATGAAGGCGCTCTTACGCACCACGTTTCCCTTATTGCGGTTTCTCTTCGAGATCGGAGACGAGCGCGATCCTGCGAAAGCCAGCCGCGCTGATTTTCCCCATGACCCTCATGACGACGCCGTAATTCACTCGGCGGTCGCCGCGCACGAAAATGCGCTCGTCGTAACCGTTCTTAGCGATAGCGGTGAGTTTGGGCACAATTTCGTCGAGTTGCAGCTCTGTGTCCTGCAAAAAAATCTTGCCCTCAGGATCGACCCAGATGGTGAGCGGCTCCTTGTCCCCTTCGAGCTGCTTCGCCTCGGTTTTGGGAAGATCGATCGGCACGCCGACCGTGAGCAGCGGCGCCGTCACCATGAAGATGATCAGAAGCACGAGCATGACGTCGACCATCGGCGTCACGTTAATCTCGCTCATCGGCCGCGACGCACGCCGTCGCCGGCGACCGCCATTGCTGGACCCTGTCTGGATGGACGCGCCCATCGGTCTAGCTCCTCACATCGATCTGACGCGACAAGATCGCCGCAAACTCGTCGGCGAAGCCTTCAAGCCGCGCTCCTTGGCGGGCGGCTTCACTATTGAATTTGTTATAGAAAATGACGGCGGGGATAGCCGCGAGCAGGCCGAGTGCGGTGGCGAACAAAGCCTCGGCGATGCCGGGTGCGACGACTGCGAGATTGGTGTTCTTGCTCACGGCGATCGCCTGAAAGCTTGTCATGATTCCCCATACCGTGCCGAACAGCCCGACGAACGGTGCCGTCGAGCCCACCGTCGCGAGAAAGGTGAGCCGACGCTCAAGCCGCTCGACCTCGCGGCTGATGGTCACGTCCATCACCTTCTCGACTCTGAGCTGCGTTCCCGGCGTCGGCTTTGGGTTACGCTCGATGCTCCGCTTCCATTCGCGCATGGCGGCAACGAACAGCGCAGCCATCCCCGTGTTACGGCGCTGATTCAGCGCCTGGTACAGCTCCTCCAGCG
The DNA here is from genome assembly GCA_035625815.1 of Methyloceanibacter sp. GTDB lineage: Bacteria > Pseudomonadota > Alphaproteobacteria > Rhizobiales > Methyloligellaceae > Methyloceanibacter. Next base: position 6,280 of record DASPOV010000157.1, on the reverse strand, counting down.
ATTGTCCCGACCAGAACACTTGCTCGAACTTGGCAGTCTCCTTCCGCGCTTTGTCGAACAGTAAGAATTTTTCGAGGATGATGGCCCAGCTCCATACCGATGCGGCAAGAAGCCCGATCATCACGATCTTGACGACAAGGTGAGCGTTCTGAAACAGCTCCCAGATCGAGAGATCGACGGCAACATCCGGCGGGGTCATGACGGCCTCGTGGTGCGAACTCCAAAGCGTCTCTCTCTGGGCTATCACCTGGTCGAGACGACGGTCGGGGCCCAAAAGCCCCCCGAGTTGTGACAAACGTCGCCAGAGAGAGCGTCGCCTCTTGCTAGGCGCGGGACCTTACGCGAGCGAATGTGACTTAACTTGGGCTTATTAACCCTTAACGACGGTGCCAGGGCTCGCGCCTGAGGCCTGCAATTCCGGCGTTTCGGAGATACCCTTACGCGCGCTGGTTAACGAACCGTTCAAACGCCCTCCGAATGAGAGTGCCAATGCGCTGCGGCTTGCCCGAGGAGGAGACCAGCACGACGGTGACCCTGGCGCGGGCGAGCAGAGTGTCTCCTCGGCGAACCTCCTGGGAGAGGACAAGCGACGCACCGCCGATTTGAGCGCAGCGCGTTACGACTTCGAGCACCTCGTCGACGCGCGCGGGCTTCAAATAATCGATCTCGATGTGGCGCACGACGAAGACTCCGGGCTCGCTGACCTTCGGGGCAGCGAGGCTCTGATGGTCGATGCCCAGCAGCCTGATGAAATCGGATCGGCCGCGCTCGCAGAACTTCAGGTAGTTGGCGTGATAGACGTGGCCGGCAAAATCGGTGTCCTCGAAATAGACGCGGATGGGCAAGACATGCGTCTCGCCCTCGATCCGCCCGGCTAGATCCGGCCAATTGCCGCTCACGAGCCTTCGCTGCCGTTGAAGAGCCCGAACTGAGCGGGGGGATCGGGCGCCGGCATCCCAAGATGGGCGAAGGCGCCCGCGGTCAGCACGCGGCCGCGCGGGGTGCGCGCGACTAAGCCCTGCTGCAAAAGGTAGGGCTCGATGATTTCCTCTATAGCGTCGCGGGGCTCCGACAGCGCCGCGGCAAGCGTCTCGATGCCAACCGGTCCGCCTCCATAATTCACGGCAATACAGCGCAAATAGCGATGATCGAGCGCATCCAGTCCGCGTCCGTCCACTTCGAGCCGGGCGAGCGCGCGATCGGCGAGCCTGGCATCGACAGCGGAAGCGCCTCCAACGGACGCGAAATCCCGCACGCGGCGAAGCAGCCGCGCCGCCACGCGCGGCGTGCCGCGCGCGCGCCGCGCGATCTCATGCGCACCCTCCGCCGTGAGGGGAAGGCTGAGCAGTCGCGCCCCGCGCCGCACGATCTCCTCGAGCTCCGGCACATCATAGAAGTCGAGCCTGATCGGAATGCCGAAGCGTTCTCTCAGCGGCGTGGTGAGAAGCCCGGTGCGCGTCGTGGCACCGATGAGCGTGAAGCGGGCAAGGTCGATGCGGACTGAGCGCGCCGCCGGTCCCTCGCCGATGATCAGATCGAGCTGGAAATCCTCTAGTGCGGGATAGAGAATCTCCTCGACCGCCGGGTTCAGCCGATGGATCTCGTCAATGAAGAGCACGTCGCGGTCTTCGAGATTGGTAAGCAGCGCAGCGAGGTCTCCGGCCTTAGCAATGACCGGACCGGAGGTCGCACGGAAATTCACGCCAAGCTCGCGCGCCACGATCTGCGCGAGCGTCGTCTTGCCGAGGCCGGGGGGGCCCGCAAACAGCACATGATCGAGCGCCTCGCGCCGGCCGCGTGCCGCCTCGATGAAGACTTCCAGATTGGAGCAAACCTTGGCCTGGCCGATGAAATCGCTCAAAGTCTGCGGCCGGAGCGCGGTCTCTGCCTGATCCTCGTCGCGCTTCGACGCGGCCAGCATGCGCTCGCTCATTGCGCGAGTTCCCTAAGCCCAAGGCGGATCAGGTCCTCGGTGCGCGCCTCGCGACCGGCCTTGCCGACGGCGAGCGAAACTGCCGCGACAGCCTGAGCGTGGCCATAGCCGAGATTGGTCAGCGCCGACACCGCGTCGCGCGCCGAGGCCCCCTCGGGAACGATGGCAACAGGTGCAAGCCCCGCGCCGGACCGGATCGCGGGCGCAAGCGATGGCATCTTGTCTTTGAGCTCGGCCACGATGCGGCTCGCGACCTTGGGACCGACGCCCGGAGCGCGCGCCACCTGGTTCTTGTCCTGGAGCGCCACGGCATTGGCGAGGTCCGCGGCATCGAGCGTGCCGAGCACCGCGAGCGCCACCTTGGCGCCGACGCCCTGCACGGTCTGCAAGGCCCTGAACCACGCGCGCTCATGCTCGGTGGCGAAGCCGTACATCCTGATCGCGTCCTCGCGAACATGAGTGTCGATGGCGAGCGTCACGGTCTCGCCGACCGCCGGCAGGGCGGCAAGCGTGCGCGCGGCGCAGGTTACCTCATAGCCGACGCCATTCACATCGAGGATCAGCGTCGAAGGCCCAACCTCGTCGAGGCGTCCGGTGAGCTTGCCGATCACGGCGCAACTCTCGCGGCGAGCGCCACCGCGGCTTCTAATCTTCGCCAAGTGCGGCAATGGGCATGGGTGATGGCGATCGCGAGCCCGTCGGCGGCGTCAGTGCTGTCGGGCACGGCGCTCGGCAGAAGCCGCGCCACCATGGCCCTGATCTGGCGCTTGTCGCCGTGCCCTGCGCCGACCACGGTCTTCTTTATTGCGTTCGGCGCGTATTCAGCGATGGTCACGCCGAGAAGCGCCGGCACGAGCATGGCAATGCCGCGCGCCTGCCCGAGCTTCAGCGTAGCCGAGGCGCCGCTGTTGACGAAGGTTTGCTCGATCGCCGCTTCAAGCGGCGAGAGGCGCGCGAGCACCTCCTGAAGGCCGTCGAACAATTGCCTGAGTCTGACGCCTAGCGGTTCTCCGTCATCGGAGATGACCGATCCGCAGGCGACGAAGGCGAGCCTCACCCCGTCGGAATCAATGATTCCCCACCCCGTTCGCCGGAGTCCCGGGTCGATGCCGATGATGCGAATCGCTTCGCCAGCCATGCCTAGGTGATAACACGACCGGGGCGCCTAGCGACGATTGAGTAGCTCCCTCCTAGCAGGCGTGGAAAGCCCGGCCAGCGGATCAAATCCGGACCGCGTTGGCGAAGAGGTCGCTACCCCATTCGTAGAGCGGGCGCTTGAAATCGGACTCGGTGTGGATGGCCCGACCTTTGCGCTCGGTCCATTTCCGCCCATAGGTCTCGAATGGAAAATGCCGAAGGTAGTAGTCGCAAGTCTCCTCCCAATGGTCGACCGAGAGGGATTTGCCGTAATGCTGGCAGTAGAGATCAGTCTTGACCTGTTCCGTGCCCCCCGGCGTCCGTCCATGCACTTCCGCGAAGTGGATCTCGGGTCGGTTGCGCCAGAGCATCAGGATGTCCCTCTGCTCGGGGCCATAGAAGCGGCGAAAGTCAATGAGCGGAACATCGGGCCGATAAGGTTCGCAATCCTCAGGCGTCATATAGGCGTCGAATAGTTGCACCCTGACCGCGTCGCAATTCTCTGCCGCTAAGCCCTTTACGAAGCTGCGCAGGTCCCCGGTCACGCGCTCGTCAGGATCGAAGCAGAACATCCACTCATGCGGCAGCTCGGCGCGCGCCATGTCGAGCAGGAGGCCGCGATGCCTCGCCTCGGCGCGTTTGCGCGCGTCAACGTCCTTTTCCCACGATTGGTTGGCGACGATCAGCGCGACCTTCGGGTGCTGGCGCAGAATGTCGACAGTCTCGTCCGTGCTCGCGTCATCATAAGCGATGATCGCATCCACATGGTCGGTTAGATAGTCGAGAGTATCGGGCAGAATCAGTGACTCATTGCGGATGCGCGTCATCCCGATCAAGCCGTGCTTACGGCCGAGCAGCGCTTCATTGCCCTTGATGATCCGCTCCGAATCGCGGAGCTGCCACTTGGCCGTTCTGGTTGTCATCTCACACGACCTTGCGCATCAGAACCCGAAGCGCGTCAGCAGCGCCGCGATCCAAATGAGGGCCGCTAGCGCTATTGCGAAGAACACCGCCGCCGAGCCGAGATCCTTCGTCACCCGGATAGCGGCGTGCTTTTCGGGTTGGACGTGATTGCACAAGCGTTCAATGGCAGTATTGAGGAACTCAATCGCCAGGAGAAAGAGCAAGCTTCCCACGAGTGCAACCCATGTCCAAAGATTAGTCGCGACCAGAAAGGACAGCGAAAGCGTGATTAACGCGATTGCGACTTCCTGCTTGATCGCCGCTTCGGTGACGAGGCCTTCGCGCAAGCCGCTGACCGAATTCCAGAACGCGGAACAGACGCGGGTGATGCCGCCGCGGCCGGGCAGCGCCGCTTGTTCGCGCAGATGCTTGTGGCCGGCACGTTCCGAAGGGCGCGATGATTTCATGCGGCAACCTATTTAAGCGCTGAGGCGCTCCAGCACCTCGTCGGCAATCTCGAAATTGGAATAGACGTCCTGCACGTCGTCTGAATCTTCCAACATCTCGATCATGCGCAGGAGCTTCTGCCCCGCTTCCTCTCCGACTGGCACGCCGTTTTTTGGGAGCCACAGGATGCGTGCGACCCGCGGTTCCCCGAAACGCGACTCGAGCGCCTTGGCGACTTGATGAAATTGGTCGGGATGGCAGTAGACGACGTGCCCCTCCTCGCTCGATTCGCAGTCGTCGGCACCGGCCTCGATTGCCGCTTCCAGCATCTGATCTGAGGTCGCCTTGGCGGCGGCAAATTCGATGGCGCCGAGTTTGTCAAACATAAAGGACACAGCTCCGGTCTCGCCGAGATTGCCGCCATATTTGGTGAAGATCGACCTCACCTCGCTCGCCGTGCGGTTGCGGTTATCAGTGAGTGCCTCGACGATCACGCCGACACCGCCGGCACCGAAGCCCTCGTAACGCACCTCCTCGTAATTGGCGCCGCCGGCCTCCTGGCTCTTCTTGATGGCGCGCTCGATATTGTCCTTGGGCATGTTCTGGGCGCGGGCTGCCTGCACCGCGGTCCTGAGCCGCGGATTCATGGCGGGATCGGGCAGGCCCATTTTCGCCGCTGCGGTGATTTCGCGGCCGAGCTTCGAGAAGAGCTTGGAGCGCTTCTTGTCCTGGGCACCCTTGCGGAACTGGATGTTCTTGAACTTCGAATGGCCAGCCATTGAATGTCCTGTTGGTTATCGGCCTTTAGGATAGCGGCGCCGCTTATACGGGCGAGTGCGCGCAAAATCCATAGCCGCTGGGACCAAGCTCGACCTTGCCCCCTGCCGCGCTGTTCAGCGAGCGCGCCGACACCGATGGCGCACTTGACCATCTCGACCAGGTGATCTTCCTCCTCCGGCGCGTCTCGACCCACGGGCGAGCGATGGGTCTCAGCGGCTCGCGGGCAAAGCCCAGTTCGGCTTAATGCACGAGCCGCGCGAGGTCACGCGAGCGAGGCGGCGCGCACCCAGGATTCAGGCTCGGCTTGAGACAATCTGCCGCCGAGCCTGATCGGCCCGATGGCCTTGGCGAGGCCTGTGGCGTCGTCGACTTCGATGCCCACACCAGAGATGGTGGCTTCGCCGAGTGCCGGCTGAAACCGGCCATTCGGAATCTTGGTGAGGAAGCGCGACAGCGGTTCCTCCTTGTTCATGCCGAGCACCGAGTCGTAATCCCCACACATACCAGCATCGCTGATATAAGCGGTACCCCCGATAAGGACCTGCTCGTCCGCCGTGGGAACATGCGTATGCGTGCCGACCATCGCGCTCGCCCGACCGTCGACGAAAAAACCCATTGCCTGCTTCTCCGATGTCGCCTCGGCATGAAAGTCTATGAGGATCGCGTCGGCTCCGCGTTTTAAGCCACAGGCCTCGATCTCACGGTCAATGGCACGGAAGGGGCAGTCGAGGTCGCCCATGAACACGCGGCCCATGGCATTGATCACGAGCACGTCCGCCCCGTTTGCGGCTTTGAAAAGCCCGGCGCCGCGTCCCGGCGCACCCTTCGGAAAATTGATGGGCCTGAGCAGCCGGTCATGCCGCTCGATGAAGATGAGTGTCTCCCGCTGATCCCAGACATGGTTGCCGCTGGTCACCACGTCGGCGCCGGCATCAAGGAGTTCGGTCAGGGTTTGCTCGGAGATGCCGAACCCGCCAGCGGCGTTTTCGCCATTGACAATGATGAAATGCGCCCCGTAGCGCTCGCGCAAGCCCGGCAGGGCCTCGATGACCGCCGTCCGGCCCGCTCGGCCGACCACGT
>DASPOV010000156.1:0-12552 GCA_035625815.1 Methyloceanibacter sp. | reverse complement strand
GCGATCAGCGCGCGGTGATAGCGCTGATAGAATTGGGCCCAATCGGCATCGCTCAGCGTATCGAGGGTGGCGAGCGCGTCATCGGTCTTGTCGTTCGCTTGCTGAACCCAGGCGCGGGCGAGAGTTGAGGTCAGGTCGGCGATCGGACCTTGGCGAGCCGCCGCGAAGTGCTCATCGGCCTCCTTGTAGTCGCCGCGCTTAAACGCGTCGCAACCGAGCAAAAACTGCGCGATGCGATGCGACGGCTCGACTTTGACGAGTTCACGCGCGAGCTCGATGGCGCGGTCCCAACTTGCAGCCGCTGCTTCAAGTAGGAAGGACTGCTCGAGGATCACCTCATTGGATGGGTCCTCGGCGAGCGCCCGCGAATAGAAATCCGCTGCTGCTGCCGTGTCGTGGTCACCGCGGGCCACACGCCCGGCGAGATAGTTGCCAAGCAGAGTGCCGGCGTCGGGGTGGTCCGTGACCGTAGCAGCCACTTCCGAATACGCCGCGGGAGCAGCGAGAATGGCCAGGATAAAAAGAGACCTCCACGCCCATTTGTATAAGACAGACGGTTCGGCAATTGGCATGTGTGCGTTCGGCTCGATGCCGCCCCAAACAGTGCGGTTCATAGGCCCCCTTAGGAGAGCATTAAGCGTTTTCGCGTGATCCGCAACCCAAAAGCTTTCTTGCCGCTCAAACGCGGCGCGTTTGTGACCGCAACCCGCGACAAGCTCACGCGGAAACCTACATCTCGCGCGGAAGCTTACATGCGGAAACTTACATATTGGCGTAATTGGGTCCGTCGCCGCCCTCCGGGGGCACCCAAGTGATGTTCTGCGCAGGGTCCTTCACATCGCACGTTTTGCAGTGGACGCAGTTCTGCGCGTTGATCTTAAATCTGAGCTTATCGCCCTCGCTGACCACCTCATAGACATGCGCTGGGCAGTATCGCTGCGCGGGCTCGGCATACTCCGGCAGGTTTTCAGCGATGGGAATGCTCGGGTCGGTAAGCCTAAGATGCACGGGCTGATCCTCGGCATGGTTGGTCCCTGAGAGGAACACCGAGGAAAGAATGTCGAAGGTCAGCACACCGTCTGGCCTCGGATACTCGATTGGCTCGGCCTTCGCCGCCTTCTCCAGGCTCGCATAATCGGGCGTAGCATGCTTGAGCGTATGGGTAAGGAACGGGAACAGCGTGTTCAGCCACATATCGACGCCGCCGAGCACGACGCCAAGTCGCGTGCCGAGCCGCGACCAAAGCGGCTTGACGTTACGCACCTTCTTGAGTTCAGCCGCCACAGAGCTTTTCTTGAGGCTTTCGCCGTAGGCGTCGAGCACGTCGCGCGACCGCCCGGCGTCGAAGGCCGCGAAGGCAGCTTCAGCCGCCAAGATGCCGCTCAGCATGGCGTTATGGCTGCCTTTGATGCGCGGCAAGTTCATGAAGCCGGCGGCGCAACCGATGAGCGCTCCGCCCGGAAAGGCAAGTCGCGGGATCGACTGCCAGCCGCCCTCGGTGAGCGCGCGCGCGCCATAGGAAATGCGCCTGCCGCCTTCGAGATGGGAAGCGATGCACGGATGGGTCTTGGCGCGCTGAAATTCCTTAAACGGGTTCAAATAGGGATTGGCGTAGTCGAGATGTACGACGAAGCCGACCGAAACCAAATTCTCTCCGAAATGGTAGAGGAACGAGCCGCCACCCGTGGCGTTCTGAAGCGGCCAGCCCATAGTGTGCTGCACGAGCCCCGGGCGGTGCTTCTCCTTCGGGATCTCCCACAGCTCTTTTAGGCCGATGCCGTATTTCTGCGGGCCGCTCTCCGCGTCCAGGCTGAAACGCCGGATAAGCTGCTTGCTAAGCGAGCCACGCGCGCCCTCGGCGACAAGGGTGTATTTGCCGACAAGCGCGATCCCCGGCGTGTAGCTGTTCTTGTGCGACCCATCGCGCGCGACGCCCATGTCACCGGTGACGACGCCCTCAACATCGCCGTTCGGCCCGAGGATCGCATCGATGACGGCAATGCCAGGGTAGATCTCCGCGCCGAGAGCCTCGGCCCGCTCGCCAAGCCAACGGCAAAGGCTCCCGAGACTGCCTATATAGCAGCCATGATTGCTCATAAGCGGCGGCATCAAGAAGGAGGGGAAGCCCAAACCGCCTTTCTCGAACAGATAGTAGAAATGGTCCTCGCTCACTTCCGTCTCGAGCGGCGAGACTTGTTCGCGCCAATCCGGCAAGAGACGATCGAGTGCAACCGGATCGATCACGGCGCCGGATAGAATATGGGCGCCGACCTGCGAGGCCTTCTCCAGCACCACCACGGAGATGTCCTTGCCGGTCTCCGCCGCGAGTTGCTTGAGCCTAATCGCGGCGGCGAGTCCAGCGGGCCCGGCGCCGACGATCACCACGTCGAACTCCATTGTCTCGCGTTCGCTCACGTCATCCACAGGACTTGCTCCAGGTTGGTGCCAGGGCAGAGGGTTTATGTCGTTTTCGCGAGGGCTGAAATCCAGTATTCCCTGAGGCAAAGGACTCATGGGAGAGGCTTCGGGATGCTGGATGGCCCGGTCATGCCTGGGCCATGACAAATCTCGCGAAACCGGGCAACGACAAATATGCAAGCGCTGATAGGAGCTTGATGGCGACCGAGCAACAAAGGGCAGCGCAAGCGCTGAATGCCTGGTACCAGGCCATGGGCGTCGATGAGGCGATCGGCGAGGAGCCAGTCGACTGCTTTGCCGCTGGGAGCCTCAAGCCTAGGCCCTGCACAGCGCCGGAGCCAAGAAAGGTCGCAAGCCCGCGGCGTGCGGCACCAAGACGCGCCATCGCGCCCGCAACACGCGAGACCGGAGGCGGGGTCTCAACGCTCCTCGAGCTCGAAGCTTTGGTCGCAGACTTTGACGGCTGCTCGCTGAGGCGCACTGCCAAGAGCCTGTGCTTCGCGAGGGGCAGCACGGAGGCGCGCATCATGCTGATCGGCGAGGCGCCCGGCCGTGATGAGGATTTGCAAGGGAAGCCCTTTGTCGGCCGGGCAGGGCAGTTGCTCGACCGCATGCTCGCATCGATCGGGCTCTCCGAGGAGCATGTCTACATCACCAACACCGTCTATTGGCGCCCGCCCGGCAATCGCACGCCGACACCGGAAGAGATCGAGGCCTGCGCCCCGTTCCTCACCCGCCAGATTGAGCTCTTGTCGCCTTCCGTGCTGGTGCTGCTCGGCGGCGCCGCGGCGAAGACTATTCTCGGCGTCAGCGAAGGCATCATGCGGCTTCGTGGCAAATGGCTGATCTATGCTTGTGGCGGCCGCGACCTGCCCACACTCGCGACGCTCCATCCCGCCTATCTCCTGCGCAACCCGGTGGCGAAGCGCTATGCTTGGCGCGATCTGCTGATGCTGAAAGCAGCGCTCGAGTAAGCAAGAGACAAACCAACATGACCAGTCGCCTCGACGAAAGCGTTCCTTTCCTCCCTGTCCGCATTGCCGTGCTCACGGTCTCCGACACGCGCGACGAGAAGTCCGACAAGTCCGGCTCGCTGCTCGCCTCCATGATCGAGCAGGCCGGCCATCGGGTGGCTGCGCGGGCGATCGTGTCGGACGACGAGAAAGATATCCGGAAGCAAGTCAAGAAATGGATCAAGGATCCGGAGATCGACGTGGTCATCACCACCGGCGGCACGGGATTCGCCAAGCGCGACGTGACGCCCGAAGCGGTCAAACCGCTCTTTGAGAAGGAGATCGACGGCTTCTCCCCCCTGTTCCATATGGTGAGCTTTGAGACTGTCGGCACCTCTACAGTGCAGTCGAGGGCCTGCGGCGGCATGGCGAACGGTACCTTCATCTTCTGTCTGCCGGGATCGCCCGGAGCCTGCAAGGACGGCTGGAACGGCATCCTCAAATTGCAGTTCGACAATCGCCACAGGCCGTGCAGCTTCATCGAGGTCATGCCTCGCCTCAAGGGACAACCCGGCGCGAAATCCAAGCCCTGATTTGTTGTTAGCGCGCCGGTGGGATGAGGCGCTCCCAGTGTCGGCCCAGGCGCCGGTAGTCGCCTTCGGTGTCGACGTCGTTGAGTGTCGCGGCGAAGGCGACGCGCTGTCGTTTGAGATTGTCGAGCGTGTCGGCGAGCGCGTACGGGCCTGACCAGCGCACTTGGGTGAAGGGCGCCGGCAGGCGGGGACTACGACGTAATCCAACGAGCCAATAGCCGCCGTCCGAAGCCGGTCCGAACACCGCGTCCGATTTGCTGAGAAGGCGGAAGGCCTTGGCGATCTCGCTTGGATTAATGGCGGGGATGTCACTGCCGACGATGATTGCGGGCCCAGGCGGCAAGCGTTGGAAGAGAAGCTGCATGCGCCGCCCGAGATCACCATCGCATTGGGACAATCGTCCGATCCTTGCGTCGTGACCAGCGGTCAGCCAAAGCCGCATGCCGATGTCGTTACCGGGAGATACCGCAAGCAATGTGTGCCAGCGGCGGTCACCTCCGAGCCGCATCAGCGTATGGGCGAGGCACGTGCGATAGAATCGCGTAGCGGGAACGGCACCGATGTTTGCCGCGAGCCTCAGCTTGATGCGCCCGGCCCGAGGGCTCTTGGCCATGATGATGAGACGTGGCGCGTAAGAAGCGCGGCGCCGGTAATGCGCCCGTTCCTTATCCATAGATGCGCGTGAGCACGCGCGTGGGCACGCGGAGGAAATAGAGCACCATGCAGCTGAGATTGCGCAAGGAGCGCGCGATATAGCCTTCGCGGCGGTAGCGCACCCCACTCGTCACGGCGCGCGATTGCAGCATGACAAGCTGCTGGCGCTTGACCCGCCGCATGAGATCGACGTCCTCCATGAGCGGCATCGTCCGGAAGCCACCGAGCTCGCGATAAAGCTTGCGCGAGATCAGCAAACCTTGATCGCCATACGGTAGCGCGAACAGGAAGCAGCGAAGCGCGACGAGCGACTCCAACAGGCGCGGCATGAGCCCGTCATCGTCCAGCGCAAAGCGGAAGGCAGCTGCGGCCTCAGCGCGCCGCCCGGTCATCACCAGCTCGATGAAAGCCACCGCTTCTTCTGCCCAGCCTGGTTCAAGCACCGTGTCGGCATGTAGGAAGAGGAGCCAGTCCCCGCGGGCGGCGGTGGCGCCGGCTTGAAGCTGCATGCCGCGGCCGAACTTCGTCCTGATGAGACGGGTGCCGGCCGCGTCGCCAATGACGCAGGTGCCATCGGTCGATCCGCCATCCACCAAGATCGCCTCTTGGATGATGCCATCGACCACCGCCGGCACGAGTGCCGCAAGCGTGGCCCCAAGGGTGGTCTCGGCATTGTAGGCGGGGATAACCACTGAAATCATGGAGGCGGACTATAGCGTTTGGCAGACTTGCAGCAATGATGTTCTTGATTTGTTCTAGAACTGTCTCTATGTAGTTGGGCATGTCCACTACGCTGAGTAAGAGTAGGAAATTCGAGAGCTTTCCGCTGGAGATAGGTGGCGCCCGCCGTAATGGTCGCGGCGCGGCGACCAATCGATCTGGCCGTTATGAGCCCATTGCTTATGAAGCGGTCGACGACGGTTGGGAGTCTCTCACCGAGCTCAAAGCTCTGACCACCGAAGTGCAGGAGGTCCCGGCCAAGCGGATCATCACGCGAAATTCCTCTCCCGACATCGGCTTCGACCGCTCGATCAATCCCTATCGCGGCTGCGAGCATGGCTGCATCTATTGCTTCGCACGCCCGACCCACGCCTTTCTCGGCCTATCGCCGGGACTCGACTTCGAGACTAGGATCTTTGCCAAGACGAACGCCGCATCGGCGCTCGAGCGCGAGCTTGCCGACCCGGCCTATCGTCCGCGCACCATCGCCATCGGCACCAACACTGACCCTTACCAGCCCATTGAGCGGCGCTATCGCATGATGCGGGGCATCCTCGAAGTGCTTTCCGCCGCCAATCATCCAGTAGGCATTGTCACCAAATCCGCGCTCGTGTTGCGCGACCTCGACCTGCTTCGCTCCATGGCCCATCGCGGGCTGGTCAAGATCGCGTTGTCCGTCACCACACTTGACCGCAAGCTGGCCCGAGCCATGGAGCCGCGGGCAAGCACGCCAGGCAAGCGACTTGAGGCCGTTGCCAAGCTCGTCGATGCAGGCATACCGACCTCCGTCATGGTGGCGCCGGTCATTCCCGGTCTCACCGACATGGAGATGGAGCGGATCTTGGAGGGCTCGGCCAGCGCCGGCGCCAAGAACGCCGGCTATGTGCTGCTCAGGCTCCCGCTAGAGACCACCGACCTGTTCACCGACTGGCTTAAGGCGAATTGCCCTGACCGTGCGGGCCGCGTGCTCTCGCTGATGCGCTCGACTCGAGGCGGCAAGCTCTACGATGCGAAATGGGGCGAGCGCATGGTGGGAGAGGGGCCTTACGCCTGGATTATCGGCCGGCGCTTCGAGATCGCCGCCAAGCGGCTCGGTTTCAACAAAGACTCGGTCGCGCTCCGCACGGACCTGTTCACGCCGCCCTTGCTTTCCGGCCAACAGCTCCGCTTACTTTAGCTCCGACGCGAAGCCCCTCAACCACTCTGGGGCTCGGCTACGACAAGGGCTCGGCAATCCCTGTCGCCATCCTGCTTTGGCGTCGCTTTGGCATTTCAGCGCCGGCTCGTGCTCATCGACAGAATGACCCCCCATAGCGGGGTGCAACGATTCCGATAAGAACTGGGCCCAAGTTAATGAGAAAGATGCCGATGAGGATGACGCTACTGACCGAGTAGCCCACACCCAACGTGATCACAGGGGATCGCCTGCCGGTTCGCCAAGCGTCGTCGCGCAGATCCTTATCACTAAGACAGCAAAGGTAGTTCGCGCTGTATCGAGAAAGTCTGTGGAGTCATCGAGGCTGTCTTTGTTGGAGGAAGATGGATCGGAAATAGTTTGGGATGAGACAAGAACAACCGAGGATAACGGGCCGCGGCAGCCTGCTCCCTTGCACGGCGCTTCGTTGCACAACAAGGCTGGGCGATACAGGCGCCCATGGTCGACTATTATTTCACAACTTAGTCTGGCTGATTTTCTTGTGTACGTTTGCGGGGGCCCCCGATTCTCAGCGCTTCTGAATGACCACTGAGAGCCGCAAACCCGAGGTTTTCCACAGAGGCGAGGTCCCGAGTTGCCAAAGCGGGCTCGCTTGGCAAAACTTCGTGCCTATGGGAGTCGCCCAAGAAGGCTCAACCGTCCGCACGCTGCCGACGTTCGATCTCGAAGCGGAGCTGATGGACAAATTGCATGGCCCGATTGTCGGCATCGACGAAGCGGGCCGCGGGCCTTGGGCCGGGCCGGTGGTGGTCGCCGCCGTGATCCTCAAGCCGGATCGCATCCCGGAAGGGCTAAACGACTCGAAGGTGCTCACCGCGGAAGCGCGTGAGGATCGCTATGCCGAGATCATGGCCACGGCCCGCGTTTCGATTGCCATCGGCCAGGTCCGTCGCATTGACCGCGACAATATCTTGCAGGCAACTTTGTGGGGCATGCGCGCCGCCTATCGAGGGCTGCAAACGCCGGCGGCCACGGCCCTAATCGACGGCAACATCGTTCCACGCCGATTTCCCTGCAAGGCGCGGGCAATTGTGGGCGGCGACGGCCGCTCGGTCTCCATCGCTGCGGCCTCGATCGTGGCCAAGGTCACCCGAGACCGGCTCATGGTTAAGCTCTCGCGCCGCTACCGGCGCTATGGTTGGGACTCGAACAAGGGATACGGCACGCCGGAGCACGCGCTCGCCATCAAGAAGCATGGCGTATGTACCCATCACCGCCGCTCCTTCAGCCCGATAGAGCTCGCGCTTCAGTTGCTCAACGAGCCTGCTGAAATTTCAACGTGACGATCCGGCAGGGCTTTCTGCATAGACCAAGGCCTCGATGCGTTGGTATGGCAGTCAGGCCGTGGGTTCCTTGCGCCAGCCTCCCACCATTTGGAACAGGCTATGGCGGTCCGATCTCTGGCAGCGTGTTGTCAGTCCAGCGTCGGGCACGTAAAAGCTCGCGGTGTCCTGCACCGTGGGCTTCTCGCCATTGGCGCCTGCCGCTGAATCGACGGCGAAGCGCCCGCCATTGGCCGTCTCTTTGATCGCCGCCGCCCGATGGGTCCAGTGCATCAGACCGTCCTTGACGAAGGGCCTCTCACTGTCTGATAGCGGATCAGCCCGCGACGCTCCAGAACCAGGAGGCCTGTTCCCCCTTACCCGGTACGGACTAAAGGCCGCACACCATCTCCCCATGAGGGAAAGGGTCTGGCCGAGCGCCACGGACAACAACCCGCCATGCCGTCCATAGCGTTGGGCTCTTCGATGTTGTTGCGGAGGGTTGACATTGAAGCAGAGTGAAGCATGCTGCCTCAGGCCTGCGACGGGTGTGCTTGCGAGGGCTTAAGTGTGACTGCAATCTATCTGCAGAAGACGGTGCATGAAGGGCTGTGGGCGCGCCGCATGGCGTTGTTCTTCGTGCAGCTGCTCATCCTGACCGTCCTCCTGCACCGTTTCGGCACGCTCGCCACGCCCGCGGCGATGAACCTGCTCGCCGTGTCCATCGGCGGACTGTTTCTCTCTATTCTTGTGGCGGTCATCGGGCTGATCCGCATTTGGTTCGGCGGCCAGATCGGGGCGGCGCAAGCCTTTACCGGCATCGCCATTGCCCTTCTCGGGCTCGCGCTGCCGCTCTATTACCTCTCGAATTTCTTCTTGCTGCCCCGCCTCAACGATATCGAGACGACGCCGCGGCAGCCAATGCAATTCAAGCAGCTTGCCGCCATGCGGCCAACCGACGCCAATCGCATCGAGCAACCTGATCTCGCCGCCGCAGAAGTTCAGGAGAAGGCATATCCCGATATTCGTCCCATGGAGCTTGAGCGCTCGGCGACCGAAACCTTCGACATTGTGCATGAGGCGGTGAAGCGACTGGGCTGGAACGTCGTCTTGAATGAACCTCCGGTCGAGGATGGACCTGGCCGCATCGAGGCCACCACCCGCACGATGATCATGGGCTATACCGACGACGTGCTTGTCCGCGTGACGGGTGACGATGCGCGGGCGTTCATCGATGTCCGCTCGGTGTCGCGCTACGGCATGCACGACCTCGGTGCCAATGCCCACCACATACGCACCCTGTTCGCCGAAGTACAGTCCGCGCTGGAGAAGGGCGAGAAGACCGGGCTCGAGCAGGCTGAGCCCACGCCGAAGGCGGGAACCTCGCCGAGGCTCAAGAAGCCGATGCAGAAACGGGGGGCGAGACGGAATAGACGCTCGACAGATCAGCCGCAGTTTCAACCGGCACCCCGCCGCGGGTTTCCGTTACTAAGCCCCGACTGATCATGTGTTCAAGATGCGCGAGCACGGAGAGGGCGGCGGCGGCCTTCAGGTCGATGTCGATCTCGCCGTAGATCTTGGCGACAATGCGTGGGATGCTCGACACTCCACCCTCGAGGCAGGTGAGGATCGTCTGCTCCCGCCATTGTCGGTGCATCATGTAGGCCTTGACCACGCGCTGCGGGGTCTGCACCCGGCCGCCATGAGCAGGCAGGAAGACCTTATCGTGCCGTGGCAGCAGCTTCTCCAATGACGTAAGAAACTTCGCCATGTTGCCCTCAGGCGGCGCGATGACGGTCGTGTTCCAGCCCATTACGTGATCGCCGGTGAAGACAGTTCGTTGACCGACCAGCGCAAAGCAGAGATGGTCTGGCGCGTGACCTGGCGTGTGCAGCACATCGAGCGTAACGCCGCCCGTCTTCACCACGTCTCCGTCCTGAAGTGTCCGGTCTGGGCGGAAGGCTGGATCGACGAAAGCTTCACCGAGACCAGGCGCGCCGGCACCGCGCTCGGTACCGGTCGGGCCGAAGCTCATGAGCTCTCCGCCGAGCAACGCCTGCAAAGCGCGCGCGCCGTCGCAATGGTCGCGATGGCTGTGGGTGATCAGGATGTGGGTGACGCGCTCGCCACGTGTGGCCTCGGCGATCGCAACAAGATGCTTCTCGTCGGCAGGACCGGGGTCGATGACCGCCACGCGACCGTGGCCCACGAGATAAGTGTTGGTGCCGAGGAAGGTGTATGGGCCCGGATTGTTCGCGACGATGCGGCGCACCTGCGGCGCAACGTCCTCGGCAACACCGTAGTCGACATCAATACTTCGATTGAAGGCAAGCTCTGCCGACATGGGTCTCGACAAGGGTTTCTGGCTAGCGCGCGATCTTAGCGGAACTCGGAACAGACGGAGCACCGCCCGCAACTCAACCTTAATGTGAAAGGGCATTTGGCGCAAAATGTGGCCTTTGCGAGCAAAGACTTAAAACCCCGGCACTTTAGAATTCGTCGCTCGGAAAGGTGGTCGGAGTAGCAGGATTTGAACTTGCCACCTCCCTACTCTCGAGGAGTCATGTCTTGCTTCTTACATTTTGAGCCACGAAAGGTGAGGGGAGACGAGAAGGAAGAGCCTTACCAGGATTGAAGGCGTGAGCAGGTTGCAACGTCAGTGCCGACCGAGCGCTAGTAGGCCGAGGAGACCTGGCCGGTCAGGCGCATTGCGCTGCTTGTAAATAGACCGACGGCTCAAACTCGGGTCGGCCTCCTTGAATATCGTGATTGCCGGCAGTTCTTCAATGCTTTCGAAGTAGCTGCCATAGGTTGTTTGGATGCCGGGAGAGCGCAAGTCGCGCCCCATGATCAGCGCGCCCTCGCTCATGTGAGCTCTGGGCCGCGTGAGAATGCCGTAGCCGCGTGGGTCGCGAGCAAAGCAAAGCACAGTCATCTTGACATGCAATAAATAGTCGAGGCGCCGCTTTGTCTGCAACTATAGCTTGGGCCTGGAATTTTCTATCGGCGTCCGAATGAGTCCCGAAGCTATAAGCGGCAGCACCCATTCAGCTCAGCGAGGAATCGGCTTGACGCCGGGTGAGGCGCGCCGAAACGGGGTATAGTTCGGCGACGATTTTACAAATCCGAAGGTCACGTTTCTTGTCCGTCAAGCACCCCATCATTGTGATCACCGGCTCTTCCGGCGCCGGGACGAGCACAGTCCGGGGGACTTTCGAAGAAATCTTCCGACGTGAAGGAGTGGTACCCGCGATCGTAGAGGGCGACGCCTTTCATCGTTACGATCGAGAGAAGATGCAAGAAAAGATGATTGATATGCAGCGTCGGGGGTATGCCAATTTCAGTCATTTCGGCCCTGAAGCCAATCTCTTTGAGGAATTGGAGACACTTTTTCGGGAGTACGGCGAACGCGGAAGCGGGAGGGTACGCCGATATTTGCACAATGAGGAAGAAGCTCGTCCGTTTGGGTTGAAGGCGGGCATGTTTACGCCGTGGGAGGACCTGGCCGCCGGAACCAACGTTCTGTTTTACGAAGGCCTCCATGGCGCGGTGAAGACGGATAAGGTGAACATAGCGCGCCATGCGGACCTGCTCATCGGTATCGTTCCGTCGATCAATTTGGAGTGGATACAGAAGCTTCATCGCGATAAGTGCGCGCGCGGTGAAACGCAGGAAGCGGTTGTCGAGACAATCCTGCGCCGCATGCCTGACTACATAAACTATATATGTCCGCAGTTTTCTGAGACGCACGTCAATTTCCAGCGCGTCCCGATCGTAGACACGTCTAACCCCTTTAGTGCACGACATATCCCAAATCAGGATGAAAGCATGCTGGTGATCCGCTTCCGCAATCCGAGGGGCGTCGATTTCCCCTACCTGCTTTCCATGCTCAAGGAGAGCTTCATGTCGAGAGCGAATACGATCGTCTGTCCGGGGGGCAAAATGCCACTCGCCATGCAGCTCATCTTTACTCCCATGATTTGGAGATTGATGGAACGGAAGCGTCAGACATGAATAGGCTGATAGTGATCGGGTCGTGGGGAGCGCAAAGGAGACCTCTCCGTGCTTGGAACGTGCTTGCCTGCCTTGCGCTGTTGACGCTCGGCGCTGGCGGCGCGCTCGCTGCGGACAACCCCGGCATCGCAATCGACGGTAAGGCGATTCTCAAGAAACACTGCAGCCGTTGCCACTCCATTGAGCCAACCGGCGAGAGCCCCCTCAAGGGAGCACCGCCCCTTCGGGTGGTTTATCTCAAATATCCCGTCGAGCAGTTGGAATACGATTTTGCGGAGGGAATGGGCTCTAAGCACCAAGAAATGCCTCAGATCCAATTCTCGAGTGAGGAGGTTTCGGCTATCTTGAACTACCTAGGCAGCATTACGGGCAGGCTGCCCTCGCAGCGGTTGCCTGACGCCATTCCCGGGGAGACCGAACCGCCTTAAAGGCATGCTAAGGGCCTGTGCGTTAAGAGCAGCGGGTTTGCGAAGGATTGAGACTCGTTTCTGGGGCCGAAATTGGGGGCGCAGTGTTTTCGCGCCCAGGGAAGTGACGGGAAAAAGCTGGTCGGAGTGGGCAGGCTTTGATCCCGAAAGAGTTGTGGTACGGCGTCCTCTTTGAATCATCGAATTTTTTTCACGCTCGAGAACAAATGTTCACGTGACTGTCATGCTACACCCTGTGCTCGGAGAGATCACGAGACGGCATCACATGTCGACCGGCTAAGTCAGGTTGCTTTC
>DASPOV010000155.1:0-2242 GCA_035625815.1 Methyloceanibacter sp. | reverse complement strand
ACCATACGGTTGCGCTCCGGATCCACATTGGGCACGATGTGATGGGTAACCTGTCTAGTCGTGTGGCTGAGCCTTACGCTACAGGAAGACGGTCAGAACACGATGAACGCGAGTTCGACCGCGACCGCGATCAAGACACCTGGTGCGGAGCCTTTTGTCGCCTAGAGAAAGTGGCTGGGGCATCAGGCAGGCTTGGCGGCGGTCGTCGCGGCGTGGCGCTTCTCTGCAAGCTTTACCGCGTAGACGGACAACTCGTAGAGCGCGATGGTCGGCAGCGCGAGAGCGATCTGGCTGATCGGGTCGGGAGGTGTCAGCACCGCGGCGACAATGAACACGACGAGAATGGCGATGCGGCGCTTCGCCTTGAGTTGCTCCGATGTGATTAGCCCGGCGCGGGCAAGCAGCGTCAGCAATACCGGCAGCTGGAAGCAGATGCCGAAGCCGAGGATCAGCGTCATGATCAGGGAGAGATACTCGCTGACCCGCGCGGTGAGCTGGATATGCACCTGATGGTCGCCCGCTTGCTGCATGGACAGAAAGAACTTCATGGCAAGTGGCATGGCCACGAAATAGACGAGCGCCGCGCCGGCCAAGAACAGGACCGGCGTAGCGATGAGGAAGGGCAGAAAGGCCTGGCGCTCGCTACGGTAAAGCCCAGGCGCCACAAACATATAAATCTGCGAGGCGATCACCGGGAAGGCGATGAAGATGGCGCCGAACAGAGCGAGCTTCATCTCGGTGAAGAAGAACTCCTGCGGCGCGGTATAGATCATCTCGATCGGCGTATCGACGCCAGCCGCGAGCCGGTAGGGCCAGAGCAGCAGATTATAGAGCTCCCGCGCGAAATAGAAGCAGACGGCGAAGGCGACCAGGATCGCGGCCATCGACCAGATCAACCGACGCCGGAGCTCGATGAGATGCTCCATCAGCGGCGCTTTGGTCGCTTCGATGTCCTCCTGCGTCACGGCGCGTTCTCCTCGCGCTTCCGCGCACGTGGCTTTGGCGCCCCGCCCTTTGGCTTCGCCCGGCCAGTCTTGGCCACCGTGGCCTTGGTTGTGGCAGTGGACTTCTTCGCGCGCGGCTTCGGCTTAAGCTTGGACGCTGGTGCTGCCGCCTCAGTCGGCGCTGGCGTCTCCGCAGGAGTCGGCGTCGGCTTCGATACCATCAGCGGCTTGTCGACGGGCGCGGGCAAGTCCATAGCAGACGCCTGCCCGTGAAACTCCTGCATGGCTTTGCGCACCTCGTCGATCTCGCTATCACGTACCGCCTCCTCGAATTGGCGCTGAAAATCACTTGCCATGTGTCGGAGCTTGCCGATGTAATGGCCGAAGGTGCGCATCAACCTCGGCAAATCTTTGGGGCCGACCACGATGATCGCCACGACGGCAATGACCAGGAGTTCAGACCAACCAATATCGAACATGGGCGCTAATCTCAGCGGACGTATCGCATAGCCCGCAGGCCGCCAGCGCAAGGGGGAAACGGCCTAGCTGGCTTTTGGCGTCCGTGTTTTGGCGCGCGAAGCGGTCTTCGCCTTCGCGGCAGGCTTCGCGGCTTTGTGCTCGATCACCTTGGGCGCGGGCTCCGGCGTGGGCGCGGCTTCGCTTTCGCCCTCGGTCATCTCCTTCTTGAAGCTCTTGATGCCCTTGGCGAGGTCGCCCATCAGGCCTGAAATCTTTCCGGTCCCGAACAAAAGCACAAAGACGAGTAGAACTAGGAGGATGTGCCACCAGCTCAGTCCCATCAACGGTCTCCATATCGCTTGAGGCGCACCCTAGCCGCGGCCACTATGGCAGCAAAACGCGGGCGCTAGCAAGACATGAGGGCGCCGTTCGGCGGTCGCGCGGCGCTCGCCATATTGCCGTTCTCGGATCGAAAACAAGCACGGCGCCAGCATCGATGCTGATGCCGATCTTGCTGCCGATCGCTGGTGTGTTGCGGCAACGTGCGGCTCGAGCGGGCACAGCACCTCTCCAGGCGGCACGTCGACGGACGTGTGGTCCAACTGAGGTTCACGCCGTAACGCTTGGCGCGCGACGAAGGTAACTCCCGCCCTGCCTCGCTCGCTCGGCGCGCACTTCAACACACGCGCAGCTTGGCCCGCTCAAGCACGAGGCCCATCTACGATCTTGGCTCTAGAAGTGCAACCGCGAGCGGTCAGCGCGGCGGCCCGCCTTCGTCGCTTTCGGGGGCATCGCCCTCCTCGTCAAGCTCATTTTCAAGCGGATCCTCGTCCTCGCGC
>DASPOV010000154.1:0-5170 GCA_035625815.1 Methyloceanibacter sp. | reverse complement strand
CGGGTGTTTAACCGGTCCGGCTTGGTGCGCGCGGTCTGTGGGCTAGCCCACTTCGGAAGTTGGGCTCACCTGTGACCTATTTGTGACCTTTTGTGGCTTCCAGAAGCGCAGAAACATCTCTAAGTCATTGATTTTAAGTGGCGCGCCCGGGAAGATTCGAACTCCTGACCCCCAGATTCGTAGTCTGGTGCTCTATCCAGCTGAGCTACGGGCGCTTTTAGCCAAGTGCCGCTTGCTGCGGCACGAAAAGACGGCG
Source organism: Methyloceanibacter sp. (assembly GCA_035625815.1). GTDB lineage: Bacteria > Pseudomonadota > Alphaproteobacteria > Rhizobiales > Methyloligellaceae > Methyloceanibacter. Next base: position 4,914 of record DASPOV010000154.1, on the reverse strand, counting down.
CGCCAAGGAGGCCGCCAGCCCTGCTACCTAAAGCCTCGATCACATGAAGGCAAGCCGCCCGACGCCCGGATGTCATCGAAAAATGAGACAGACCACAGCGAAACGCGAAGCGTTCAGGCGCTGCGACGTCTGGCGCGCTGAAGCTTTACCACCACGTCTGGAATGATCACGCGGAAAGTGGCGCCGCCCTCATTGCCAAGTAGCACGATCTGGCCGCCGTGGGCGTCGATCAGCTCAGAAGCGATGGCGAGCCCAAGCCCGGTCCCGTCTTTCCGCGCTACGCTCTGAAACGCTTCGAAGAGATGGGCCTGCGCCCGCTGCGGCACGCCGGGGCCGGTATCGCGCACATCGATTACGGTGACCGAGCCTTCGCGCCGCGCAGTGATGACGATCTCGCCGGCGCCGTCACCCCGACTCTCAAGCGCCTGCACGGCATTGCGGCAGAGATTGCTCAACACGCGGAAAAGCTGGTCGCGGTCGGCATCGACTTGAAGCTCGGGCGGAATATCCAGTGTCCATTCAATGCGTTCGGGCCGCGGCAGCCCAAGCTCCTCGCCTACCTCCGCAACGAGGGGGGCAAGGGCGAAAGGCTTCCGCTTGGGCGGCGTCTCCTGCGCCTGACCGAAATCGAGAGTACGAGCGCAAAGCCTGATGGCGCGATCAAGAGACGCGAGCAGCTTCGGGACAAGCTGCTGCACGCGCTCGTCCTTCACGCTCCGCAGCCGGTCGGAGAGGAGCTGTGCGGAGGACAGCATATTGCGGAGGTCGTGGCTGATCTTGCTTACGGCGAGGCCGAGCGCCGCGAGCCGGTTTTTCTGGCTCAGCATGCCGGCGAGCTCGGCCTGCATGGCGGCAAGCTCCCGCTCCGCGGTGCCGATCTCATCGCGCCGCCCCGATGGCGAGACGATGCGCGTCGGATCCTCGGGGCGCTCGCTAAAGCGCACCATGTTCCAGGTAAGCTTCGTCATGGGCTTGACCAAGAGGGTATCGAGCGTGAGGTAGACAAGGGCGGCGGTGATGATCGAGATCAGGATCGAGAGACCGAGAATGTCGAGGCCGTAGCGGATCATCGCCGCCTTGAGCGGCGCCTCTTCCATCACCACCTCTATGAATTCGCCTGTCTCAAAGCCCGGTTTGCCCACGACGCGGATCACCCGGTCATTGGTTTCGGTAAAGACCAGCATGGCGTCGGCGATCAGCCTGAGCCAAGTGGCGTCGCGGAGATCATAGGAGGCGTCTATCTCGGCCGGCATGTCCTCTTCCAGGATCAGCCGGCGGGAGTCCCTCCGCTTCACGGCTACGGCCTTCACCTTGACGCTTTGCAAAAGCTCGTCGCGTAACGTCTTGGGGAGCTGGCCCCCCGGGGCTGCTTCGGCGGCAAGAGCCGCGATCCGCGCGTCCTCGAGCCGCGCCATCAGCCATTGCCGGCGGAAGTTCGACACCGAAGGCACGAAGACCAGCACCTCGGCCACCATGATGAACAGGATGGTGAGTAGGAGCAGCTTGCCCGAAAGGCCGGGCCAGTAGCGCCCTGGCCGGACGGCTTCGTTGTCGGCGCTTTGGACTTCGTCGTCCACGTCTAACTCGCTTCCTAATCTCGAAGGCGCCATGCGCCCTTGCGCCAATGCTAACCGAAGCGGTGCAACAGGTCGATAAGCCGGCGCAGCCAGCGTTTGGTCAAGGAGGGCTGATAGAAGGTATAGGCCACGCGCTTCGACAGTTCCGACAGGGTGGGATAGGGCAGGACAAGGCCCGTCAGGTCGCCGATCCGCAAGTCCCTGGTGAGCGCCAGCGCCCAGAGCTGCAGCAATTCGCCGGCCTCTGCACCCACGATGGTACAGCCGAGGATCTGGCCATTGGGCCGGGTAATGACCTTGATGAAGCCGTGGGTAGTTCGCTCGGCCTGCGCGCGGTCATTGTCGGCATAGGGCCAGCGCAAGATGCGGATGCGGCGATATTTGTTGCGCGCCTCGGCTTCAGTGAGGCCGATCTGGGCAAGTTCTGGATCGGTGTAGGTGACGCGGGGAATGGCGGTGGCGCTTGCACGCGGCCGCATGCGGAACATCGCGTTTCTAATTACGATCTCGGCATGGTAGTTGGCGAGGTGCGTGAATTGCGCCCCGCCGGTCACGTCGCCGATGGCATACACGCGCGGGTTGGTGGTCTTGAGGCGGTCGTTCACCTTGATGCCGCGGGCGTCGTAGACGATGCTTGCCCGCTCGAGGCTGAGCCCCTTGACGTTGGGCTTCCGCCCGGTGGCGACGAGCAGATGGCTTCCCTTGATCACGTCGGTCTCGCCTTGCTTGCCGATATGCACGGCAACGCCCTGCACGGCGCGCTCCACCCGCTCTACCCGTGTGCCTGGATGCAGCAAGACGCCTGACTCGGCGAGGCGATCGATGACCACGCGGGTCGCCTCAGGATCCTCATGAGCGAGGAAGGTGGCGGCCTCGACGATGGTGACATGAGCGCCGAGCATACGGTGGGCCTGCGCGATCTCCATGCCGACGGGGCCGCCGCCTAACACGATCAGGTGCTGGATCCGCTCGCTTATGTCGAAGATCGTCTCGTTGGTGAGGTAGGGCACCTCGTCAAGGCCAGGGATTGGCGGGATAACAGGGGACGAACCCGTCGCTACGACGAAGCGCCGAGCGCGAATGAGGTAGTGCCCCCCCTCCACGGTGTGCTTGTCGAGGAAATTCGCTTGGGCCTTGATGACGCGGACGCCGAGCCCGGTGTAACGCTCGACGGAGTCGTTCGGAGCGATCGCCGCGATGACGCCATGCACGTGATCGTGCACCCCGGCGTGGTCGACCTGCGCTTCGATGACGTCGATGCCGAATTCACCCGCCATGCGCACGGCCTGGGCGCGCTTGCCGGCGGCGAGCAACGCCTTGGACGGCACGCAGCCATAGTTGAGGCAGTCGCCTCCCATGCGGCCCTTCTCTATGAGCACAACTGGAACACCGAATTGAGCCGCTGCGGCGGCCACAGAGAGGCCCCCCGACCCTGCGCCGATCACGCAGAGGTCCGGCTGCAGCACCTCTTCCATGTTAGCCTCTCTTCCCCGTGGCCTACGCCCTACGCAGCCTTGCGCCTGAAGTGCTTGACCGCAATCGGGATCAGCGCCACCAGCCCAAGCGCCACAAAGCCCGCAACGAGCCCAGGCGTTAGCAAGGCCCGAGGCTCAAGCACGAACGGACATAACTTTTCCGCATCTGATCCCATCTTGGCAAGGCAGGATTGGTGCGCCGCTTGCTGTGCAACGATTAGGCTGTCTAGGCCTTTGCCCGCGATAGAATAGGCAAAACTGCCCGGGATGATGCCGATTATAGTGCCAAGCACGTAGGTCCAAAGGTTCACGCCGAGGAGCGCCGGGGCGAGATTAACAAGCCAAAACGGGAAGATGGGGACAAGGCGCAGGAACAAAAGGTAGCTGAACGCATCGTCCTGAAAGCCGTGGCGCAGCTTCGAAAGCCAGGGCCCAGCGCGGGCGGCAAGCGGCTCGCCAAGGGCGCTTCTGGCGATTAGAAAGACATTGATGGCGCCGATGGTGGCGGCGACGATCGAGACAACGCCGCCCCAGAACCAGCCGAACAGGAACCCGCCTGCAAGCGTGAGCACCGCGCCTCCCGGCAAGGATAAGGCGACGGTCGCGGCATAGATGGCCATGAAGATCAGGAGCGCCATCAGCGTGTGACCAGTGATTGCCGCGCGCAAGGCTTCGCGGCGATCGACAAGCTCCTGCAAGGTGAGGTAGCGGTGCCAGCCCATGGCGAAGACAAGCCCCGTGGTGGCAAGGAGTAACAGGAGCGGCCAGAGCCGCTTCAACCAGCCGAGCGCGGTCGTCTTCTTACCTGGCATAACCGCCATGCTTCCGGACACTCCTCACCCAGGGGCTGCGGTCACACATAGGCGACAGTCGGGTGCTCACAAAACGGCCGATCGCGCCAAATTGATGCCCTGTAACCACAGTTGATGGCGTAAGGCCTTCTTGTCGCAGTTTGGCGATTCCGAGCCCCTATATGATACCGGAAGCAAGCGGCTCAGCCTGCAATACAAGGAGGGTAGCGTCATGATCGTGCGGCTTTACGCTGTTGCCTGCATCGCACTTGCTTCTTTGCTCCTGGGGGGAACCGGCGTCGCCCTTGCCGGCGATACGAACGACTCTTACGCAACTCCGCAATCCGACGATTCCTATGCGAAACCGGACACTGCTGAAGAGCCTGCTGCGCCGGACGACGGTGCGGCGCCTCCGCAGGAAGAAGATGACAGCGGCGCGGCGACGCCCGAGGATAATGGTGGCGACGACGCCAACGCCCCATCTGAGCCCGACGAGCCCGATTGAAAATTTGCATTTGTCGTTCTCCCCGCTTTGGGAGAGGGAACGGCAATCGGCCAACCTCAATGGCCCTGGATTGACTTGGCTTTTGGCGCCACCTATAAGCCGCCAAACCCTGCATCCATTGGAGATCTGGCGTGAAACGCACCTATCAACCATCGCGGCTTGTCCGCAAGCGGCGCCACGGCTTTCGCGCCCGCATGGCGAGCAAGGGCGGCCGCAAGGTGCTGGCACGGCGCAGAGCCAAGGGGCGTAAGCGCCTCTCGGCTTGATTGGCCACAAGAACGTCACGCCCTCCTCCACGGTGACGGCAATCGGACGTCTCAAGACGCGCGCCGAGTTTTTGCATGTGAGAGAAGGATCGCGCTTCGCCGCGCCCTCGCTCGTGCTGCAAGCGCGTGCGCGTGACGACACGGCTGACGCCGATCATGGCGTTGCCCGGTTCGGCTTCACCGCGAGCAAGGCGCTTGGGGGTGCAGTGCTGCGCAACCGGGCGCGTCGGCGGCTGAGGGAAGCCGTGCGGATCGTGGGCCCAACCCATGCGATGCCTGGCTACGATTATGTCTTGATCG
>DASPOV010000153.1:0-2398 GCA_035625815.1 Methyloceanibacter sp. | reverse complement strand
TCCGCTGGGCTGACCGAAGGGTTTCTATACGGAAGCGGTGGCGTTCGCCTACGAAGGCCATTTTCGAGAGGCACTCGATCTTCTCTCTCGCATCAAAAAGCAGAAGCAGTCACGGGTGCTGAACATGATCGGCTACACCACGCGCACTAGGCGACGTCCGCAAAGGCCTCGGCTAACCAAAGGTACGACAAGCTCGAACAAGCGATCGTGCACTCGTCACCGGGAGAGCCCAGTACCCCAAGCTGCTAGGAGCTTACATCATGCGGCGGCTTCTTCTTCGATGCGTTCCATGTCGGCGTCGGAGAGACCGAAATGATGGCCGATCTCATGCACCAGAACATGGGTGACAATGGCGCCGAGTGTCTCCTTGTGTTCGGCCCAATAGTCGAGGATCGGGCGGCGGTAGAGGAACACCATCTCGGGCATCGCGCTCGCATCCATGACGCTTTGCCGCGCAAGGTCGACGCCATGGTAGAGGCCGAGCAGGTCAAAGGGGGAGTCGATGCCCATGCCGTCGAACACGTCGTCGGTGGGAAAATCCTCGACCCGAATCACGACCTCCTTGCAGAGATCGCGGAAGCGGCGGGGTAGGCGCTTGAACGCCGCGTCGGCGATCGTCTCGAGTTCGGCGAGGGATGGCGCCTCACGCCTTGTCCAGTCAGGTGTTTCAGAAAATCGCGCCATCGACCAAGCCTACTCTGCCGTCATGACCGGGCGAAGTCCTGGCCATCCACGAATTTTCGGCCAAGGACAAACGTGGATAGCCGACACAAGGTCCGCCATCACTAGAAGTGTTTCTCCGTCAAAGCTTAGTGCACGTCGCGGATGTCGACGAAGCGGCCGGCAAGCGCCGCCGCAGCCGCCATTACCGGCGAGACGAGGTGGGTGCGGCCGAGCCTGCCCTGGCGTCCCTCGAAATTGCGGTTCGATGTCGAGGCGCAGCGCTCGCGGGGCCGGAGCTGATCGGGGTTCATGCCGAGGCACATGGAGCAGCCGGGCTCCCGCCAATCGAAGCCCGCGGCCCTGAATATCTTGTCGAGACCTTCGGCTTCCGCCTGCTCCTTCACCAGCCCTGAGCCAGGCACGATCATGGCGCTCACATTGGCATGCACATGCTTGCCGTCGACGATTTCGGCGACGGCGCGCAAGTCCTCGATGCGGCCATTGGTGCAAGAGCCGATGAACACGCGGTCGAGCGTGATGTCAGTGATCTTATCGCCGCCGGTGAGGCCCATATAGTCGAGCGAGCGGATCGCGGCCTTGCGTTTGATCTCGTCGACGATGTCCTCAGGCCGCGGCACGCGCCCGGTGACGGAGACGACCTGCTCAGGGCTCGTGCCCCAGGTGACGAGCGGCGGCAGCCGCTCAGCATGCAGCACAATCTCGTGGTCGAACTCGGCATCCTTGTCGGAGTGGAGTGTCTGCCAGTGGCGGAGTGCAGCCCCATACGCGCTGGCCTTGGGTGCCCGTGGGCGGCCCTTAATGTAGTCGAAGGTCTTTTCGTCTGGCGCGATGAGTCCGGCGCGCGCGCCACCCTCGATGGACATGTTACAGATGGTCATGCGCCCTTCCATGGAGAGCGCTTCAACCGCTTCGCCAGCATATTCGATGACATGGCCGGTGCCGCCGGCGGCGCCGATCTCGCCGATGATGGCGAGTATGATGTCCTTGGCGGTGACGCCTTGCGCCAGCGCGCCGTTGACGCGCACCCGCATGTTCTTGGCCTTCTTCTGGATCAGCGTCTGAGTGGCGAGCACGTGCTCGACTTCGCTCGTACCAATACCGTGGGCGAGCGCACCGAAAGCGCCATGAGTGGAGGTGTGTGAATCGCCGCAGACGATGGTAGTGCCGGGCAGCGTGAAGCCCTGCTCGGGACCGACCACATGCACGATGCCCTGGCGGCGGTCGCGCTCATGGTAATAGTCGATGCCAAATTCCTTAGCGTTCTCTGCGAGCGTCGCCACTTGCAGCGCAGATTCCGGATCGTCGATGCCCTTGGAGCGGTCTGAGGTCGGCACGTTGTGGTCGACCACGGCGAGCGTCTTTTCTGGCGCCCGCACCACGCGGCCTGCCATGCGCAGGCCCTCGAAGGCCTGGGGGCTCGTCACCTCATGCACGAGATGGCGATCGATATAGATCAGGCAGGTTCCGTCCGGCGCCTCATGTACCAGGTGCTGGTCCCAGATCTTGTCGTACAGCGTGCAGGGTTTGGCCATTTTTCGGGATCTCGGGACTTTTCTAGCCGTCAAATAGCGTCTCCAATCTCGGTTTACAAATCCTTCTGAGATGTCTCCGTCATCGCCCGGCTTGACCCGGCGATCCAGTAACCACCGAAAGAGTTGATCCAGTAACCACCGAAAGAGTTATGGAAGACCAAGGAGTACTGGATACCGCTTTC
>DASPOV010000152.1:0-2983 GCA_035625815.1 Methyloceanibacter sp. | reverse complement strand
GCGGCCCTTTGTGGTGCTGCGGCGGGCCCACCTGACATCCCTCGGCCAGAGCCGGCGTGGCCGCGATCGCGGCGGCCGTTCCGAGCATTACTCTGCGGCTGATTTGCTTCCTTTGATTCCCCCGGTGCGGAACAGTTTCGGGGACTGCATCAGCATAGCTGATGATGAGAGAGATGTCTGGTCCTGTGCAGGTTTCTCGGACGCCGAGAATGAAGGGCGTTCCGAGCGTTCGGGGGACGGCGTCCGAGAAGCGCCAAGGCACGAAATCGCGGTGTACGGGGCACGGACGACGCGGCGGGGTTTATGGGGATTTGCCCGCCGTATTAGGGTTGGGGTGTTTGAACAGAGCCATCGGATTGATCTTTTTTAGCACGAAGCATGGATATGGCTGTCGCGCTGGGCGAGCGGGCTGGGGCCTGTGCGATGGGATTTTCGGTGCGACTGGGGGCGATTTTCGCTGATCGGCGTGCGGGTGATCGTTGCCGAGTGACAGCCGGCAAAGATGGCGAGTGTCCCTTCGGTCGGCGATGAGTGACAGCATCATGAGGTGTCAATCCTGATTGGCGTCCGAGCAGATGTGGGGCGGTTCTTTGGCTCGCAGCCGCGTGCGAAGACCTCGACGATGATCATGCGACCACCGCAGCACGGGCACGGCTTTGGCAGCGTGCGGGGCTGATCAGGCTCGAAGGATGTATCGGGCTCCGACACGCTGGGCGGCATCGCGAGGAGCTTGCGGGCCAGCGCGACGTTTTCTGCACGGTTGCCGTTGGCGAACAGCCCGTAGTGGCGGATGCGGTGGAAGCCCTTGGGCAGCACGTGCATCAGGAAGCGCCGGATGAACTCATGAATCGGCAGGGTCATCGTTTTGTAGCGAGCATGGCCCTCGATCCGGTAATCCTTCCATCTGAAGGTGACGCCGGTCTCGTTGGCTGAGATCAGCCGGCGATTGGAGATGGCGACACGGTGGGTGTAGCGCGACAAGTAGGCGAGCACGGCCTGCGGCCCACCGAATGGCTTCTTTGCATAGACCACCCATTCGACCTTGCGCAGCGGCGCGAGGAAGGCAGCGAATATGGCTCTGTCGGCGAGAGCGGCGTGGTCGCCGAAGAACATGAGGCGGTCGGCTTCGTGAGCTGCCGCGAGCATCTCCAGGAAGAGCCGACGGAACAGCCGAGATAGCACGCGAACCGGGAGGAAGAAGGTCGGGCGGCATGCGATCCAGCGCTCGCCCTTGTCGCCCAGGCCGCCACCCGGCACGATCATGTGCACGTGCGGATGGTGGGTCATCGCCGAGCCCCAGCTGTGCAGCACGGCGGTGATGCCGATCCTGGCGCCGAGATGTTTGGGATCGGCTGCGATCGTGAGTGTGGCCTCGGCCGCCGCTTTGAACAAGAGATCGTAGATCGCGGCCTTGTTCTGGTAGGCAACATCGGCGATCGGACCGGGCAGCGTGAATACGAGGTGGAAGTAGCCGACCGGCAACAGTTCGGCCGCTCGCTCGGCGAGCCATTCTCTCGCGGCGGCGCCCTGACACTTCGGGCAATGTCGGTTGCGACAGCTGTTATAGGCGATGACCGTATACGCGCAGCCTTCGCAGCGCACGACATGACCGCCGAGCGCCGCCGTGCGGCAGCGCTCGATCGCGCTCATCACCTTCATCTGGTCGAGGCTGACGTGCCCGGCATTGGCCTTGCGCCACGCCGCCCCGTGATCGCGGAAAATATCCGCGATCTCCAACGCTGGACGGGACATGGCCGTGGGGCGTCAGGCCCTCGGCTGGTCTCTCTTGCTCTTCGCCTTCTTGCGGGGCTTGGACAGCAGATCGAGCGGGCTCTCGATGGCGGCAATCATGCCGGTGGCGACGCGCGTATAGCGCGCCGTGGTGTCCAATTTATCGTGACCCAGGAGCGCCTGGATGATGCGAATATCGGTGCCGCGCTCCAGCAGGTGGGTGGCGAAGCTGTGGCGTAGCGCGTGCAGCGTCACGCTCTTCTTGATCCCCGCCGCATCGACCGCCTCATGGAATAGGCGGCTCAGCTGGCGGGTGGTCATCGGCTTGCCGGGCCGTCTGCCGGGAAACAGCCAGCGTTCCTCCGAGGGCACGCCCGCGTCCCAACGCGTTGGGCGGGCCTTCCACCACTCCCGCAAGAGACCGAGCGTCTCAGGCGACAGCATGACATTGCGATCCTTGCGGCCCTTGGACTGCTCGATACGGATGATCTTTTGCGCGCTGTCGATGTGCTTGACCTTCAACCGGACCACCTCGCCGGCGCGCAGGCCGCAACCATAGCCGAGGCTGAGCAGGAGGCGGACCTTGAGGCTACCGGCGACGGCCAGCAGGCGCCGCGTCTCGTCCGCGCTCATCACTTGCGGAATCTTCTGGGGCTCGCGGATGTGATAGATCTCGGCAGCGAGATCCAGTCGCCGCAGCGTCACGCGAAACAGGAAGCGCACCCCGGTCATGATGCGGTTGCGGTTGCAAATGCTCGTGCCCGTCTCGGCCAGATGCAGCTGGAACAGACGAAGGTCCTCACGGGTAGCCGTCTCAGGGGGTCGCCTCAGAAACGCCGCCAACCGCTTACAGCTGTAGATGTGGCTCCTTTGTGTGTGCGCACCAAGCTTGCGCGAGTTCATGTCTTCGATCATGCGCCGGCGCAGCGGGCTGACAGCATCGGTACTCATTGGTAACTCCTGTCCTGGATGAGGTTGACGACACCTCGATCCTCAAGACAGGAGGCCCCACCCGCTATCGATGATCCTTGCCCTGGTTACCGTGCTTGCGGACAAGCCGCCCGCCTCACAAACCTATCGCGCAGCGATTTAGTGCCCTGGCACGAAGCGGCCTATAGTTGAGGGCCAGAACATGTCCGTTCTGCCCAGCTAAATCAGACAGTCAGCTTGTTGTAATATCGCCCCCTGGTGATTAACGGCTCGCCGTCATGCCCGACTAGCCGATGACGCTGGGCAATATGCGCGAGCTGGG
>DASPOV010000151.1:0-5049 GCA_035625815.1 Methyloceanibacter sp. | reverse complement strand
AATGCGCAAGACCGCGATCCGGTCGTGGCGCTCAACCTCGCGCTGATGAGCGGCGGCGTCGGCTTGCGCATCAGCAAGAGCATAATCCTCGACAAGCCCGTCCACCTCGTTCATCTCGACGGCGGCGAGCCGGCAAGCGTGGTCACGCGTAGCGTGGTCCTCGTCGAAGGTAGCGCCTCGCTCGATTTGCTCGAAAGCTATGGCAGCCTCGGCGCCAGTGAGCTGCAGCGGAACGCGGTGACGGAGGTCGAGGTCGGCAACAAGGCGAGCCTCAACCATACCAAGCTCCAGCGGGAAGGCGAGGCGGCGTTCCACCTTGTCACCTGGCTGGTCAAGCTCGATGCGGACGCCAACTACAAGGCCTTTCAATTATCGACCGGAGGGGCGTTGTCCCGCAGCCAGATCTATGCGGCGTTCACAGGCGAAGGATCGACCCTTGATGTGTCCGGCGCGCTTCTGATGCGCGGTCACCAGCATTGCGACACGACCCTGATCGTCGAGCACCGCGTGCCTCGCTGCACGAGTCGCGAACTGTTCAAGGCGGTGCTGGATGACGAGGCGCGTGGCGTGTTCCAGGGCAAGATCATCGTGTCGCCTGGCGCGCAGAAGACCGATGGTAAGCAGATCGCGCAGGCGCTGCTGCTGTCTGAGACGGCGGAGTTTGACTCCAAACCTGAGCTTGAGATCTTCGCTGACGACGTGGTGTGTGGCCACGGCTCCACATCAGGTCAGATCGACGAGGATCTGTTGTTCTACCTCGAGGCGCGTGGCATCCCGGAGCGGGAGGCGCGCGCGCTGCTGATTCAGGCCTTTGTCGGCGAGGCGGTCGAACGCATCGAGCATGAGGGCCTAAGAGGGACGCTTCTCAAGGCATCAGCTAAATGGCTCGGCGTCACCTTCGGCTGAAGGCGGAAACTCGATGACGATTTTGCCGAAATCCCTAACAGAGCAGAGCGCAAGACCCGTTGCCTATAACGTCGCGGCGATCCGCTCCGACTTTCCGATCCTGGCGCGTCAGATCCATGGCAAGCCGCTCGTCTATCTCGACAATGGCGCCTCGGCGCAGAAGCCGAAGGCGGTGCTCGACACCATCCGGCGTGCCTACACGCACGAATACGCCAACGTTCATCGCGGGCTTCACTATTTGAGCAACCTCTCCACCGCCAATTTCGAGAAGGCGCGGGAGACGGTGCGCCGCTTCATCAATGCGCGCTCCGACGCCGAAATCATCTTCACCCGCAACGCCACGGAAGCCATCAATCTCGTGGCCAGCTCCTATGGTAGCCCCCATATCGGGAAGGGCGATGAGATAGTGCTCTCGATCATGGAGCACCACTCCAACATCGTGCCCTGGCATTTTCTGCGCGAGCGGCAGGGCGCGGTTCTGAAATGGGCGCCGATTTCAGACGACGGCGAGCTCCTGCTCGATAAGTTCGAGGCGCTGCTGTCCCCGCGCACGAAGATGGTTGCCATCACCCATATGTCTAACGTGCTCGGCACCATCGTACCCATCAAGGAGGTGGTGCGGCTCGCCCATGCCCGTGGCATCCCCGTGCTTGTCGACGGCGCCCAAGGCGCGGTGCACTTGCCCGTCGACGTGCAGGATCTCGATTGCGATTTCTATGCCTTCACTGGTCATAAGCTCTATGGCCCGACCGGCATAGGCGTGCTCTACGGCAGACGCGAGCTGCTTGAGGCAATGCAGCCTTACCAGGGCGGCGGCGAAATGATTGGCACCGTCACCCGCGACCGCATCACCTATGCCGCGCCACCCTACCGCTTTGAGGCAGGCACGCCCGCCATCGTTCAGGCGATCGGGCTCGGTGCGGCCATCGACTATGTCGAGACCATTGGGCGCGAGCCTATCAAGGACCATGAGGATAGGCTGCTCGCCTACGCCATGGAGCGCCTCGGCGAGCTCAATTGGCTCCGCATCTTCGGCCGCGCCAAGAACAAGGGCTCGATCATTTCCTTCGAGATGCAAGGGGCTCACCCCCATGATGTGAGCACGATCCTCGACCGTCACGGCGTAGCTATTCGGGCCGGAACCCATTGCGCCGAGCCGCTTCTGGCGCGATACAGCGTCACTTCGACTGCGCGCGCCTCCTTCGCCATGTATAATACCGTGGAGGAGGTCGACCGGCTGGTCGAAGCGCTGCACAAGGCCCAGGACATGTTCGCTTGAGGCGAATGGATCAAATGACTGAAAAGATTCAAGGCAGCGAGGACAGGGCAGCGGCCCGGGAAGCGCCGGATGAGGCAACTCCCAGTAGCCCCACACTAAAGCACAATGAGCTCAGGGATGACCTCGAAGCGGCGCTAAAGACCGTGTTCGATCCCGAGATCCCGGTCGACATCTATGAGCTTGGCCTCATCTACCGCCTTGATATCGATGCCGAGCGCAATGTCGAGGTGGACATGACGCTCACCGCGCCTGGCTGCCCAGTGGCGGGAGACATGCCGGGTTGGGTCGAGAACGCAGTCTCTTCCGTTCCTGGGGTCGGGCAGGTAAAGGTCAACCTCGTCTTCGATCCGCCCTGGGATCCGAGTCGAATGTCGGACGAGGCGCGGCTTGCGCTCAACATGTTCTGAAGGTCGGCGGACTTGAACCTGGCCCGATCTATCCCAATTTGCAACCATGACCGCACCGAAGCTCATGACCCTGACAGATGCCGCAGCCGAGCGCATTCGCACGCTCATGACGGCGTCCGGCAAGGAGGCCACCGGCTTGCGCATCGGCGTTAAGAAGGGCGGTTGTGCCGGCATGGAATACACTATGAGCTATGCCGAGACGAAGGCACCCCATGACGAGGTGGTCGAGGATAAAGGCGTGCGCATACTCATCGATCCGACTGCGGTCCTCTTCCTGCTCGGCACCGAGATGGATTACCGCGCCGACCGCATGAGTTCCGGCTTCGTCTTCAACAATCCGAACCAAACGAGCGCTTGCGGCTGCGGCGAGTCCGTGTCGCTCACGCCGGCCGCCGAAGCGAGCCTCGAAGGCGCCCGCAACAGCTAAGCTGAAGGCGCTCTTATAAGATATGGCGAAAGAGTATGTTCCTACGCGGCCTAGTCCAAGGGACGCACGGAGCGCGTCATGAACGCGGGGACATGCTCGCCCATGCCGCGTACATCGCCACGACTGGCGCGTACATCGCCACGACTGGGTTGTGGAGACTGCTTGGGCGGTGGCCGACGGCCACCACCAGGGTGGGCCTGCGGCTTCGGCGCGAGGGCTTGGAGCGAATGGGCGTGGGGCGCCTTGGGTGCGGAGCCGTGGATCGGCTTCCCATCTACAACTTTGGGCTGGTCGTGATCTCGGCTCGGCTGATTTTGCTGCGGGTGGGGCTGGTTACCTTTGCGCCCTTCGCGCCCCCCTTGGTCCTTGCGTTGAGCCTCAGACCGGCCTTGGCAGCCGACATGCAAGCCACCACTCTTGTGGCGATTTGATCGTGCTCCGCGTCGACGGCGTCCGTTCGAGCGGGCCCACTCCTCGTGAGCTTGAGTCACTTCAGCGGTGCTCGGTTGCCCATCGATCCACGGAATGTCCTGGCGGAGGAGCCTCTCGATCGCCTTGATCGCCTTGATCTCTTTCGGCGTGACCAGCGTAGCGGCGAAGCCCTCGCGTCCAGCGCGCCCGGTGCGTCCGATCCGGTGGACATAATCCTCAGGATGAATCGGGACATCGTAGTTGAAGATGTGGCTCACGTCGGGGATATCGAGGCCGCGCGCGGCAACATCGCTTGCGGCAAGGAAGGCGATGGTGCCGTTGCGGAAGGCATCGAGGGTCGCCGTGCGCTGATGCTGATCCATGTCCCCGTGAAGCAAGCCGACGTTGAAGCCATGGCGCAGCAGCGAGCGGTGCAGAATGCCGACGTCTTTCTTGCGGTTGCAGAAGATAATGGCGTTCTTGACGTTGGTTTCTCGCATCAGCACGCGCAGCGCTTCGCGCTTGCCCGCAGCATCGTCCGGCGCTTTTTTCAGCCGCTGCACAATCGTCGTGGCGGCCGGAGCTTGCGGCGCGATTTCGATACGCTCCGGCCGGTGCAAAAAATTGTCGACGAGCCGCTGAATTTCCGGCGGCATGGTCGCCGAGAAGAACAAGGTCTGGCGCGTGAAGGGGAGGAGCTTGCAAATCCGCTCGACATCCGGGATGAAGCCCATATCGAGCATGCGGTCGGCCTCGTCGATGACCAGGATCTCGATGGCATTTAGCAGAACCTTGCCGCGAGAGAAATGGTCGAGCAACCGGCCTGGCGTGGCGATCACCACGTCGGCGCCGCGATCAAGCTTGCGATCCTGATCCTCGTAGGACACCCCGCCGATCAGAAGCGCCACAGTGAGATTGTGGTTCTTGCCGAGAATCTCGAAATGCTCGGCCACCTGCGCTGCGAGCTCCCGCGTGGGCGCGAGGATAAGCGAGCGCGGCATACGGGCTCTTGCCCTGCCTCGCTCAAGCCGCGTCAGCATCGGCAGCACGAAGGAAGCGGTCTTACCGGTGCCGGTCTGCGCGATGCCAAGCACGTCGCGACCAGCGACGGCGTGAGGCACGGCTCGTGCTTGGATGGGAGTGGGCGTCTCGAAGCCCGCCGCTGTTACGGCGGACAAAACCTTTGTACTTAAGCCAAGTTGTGAAAAGCTCATGAATTATCAAAACAAGCGCGGGCTCGAAGCACCACGCGCGTCTCTTTCATTTTCTAATAGCGCAATTATTTGCTGCAACGATTCGTCTGCTTGCGCAAGACGCCTACCAAAGCAATGAGGCCTTATACCCCTACTCCCCCCAAATAAGGAGTCGGCTCAACCCGCGCAAGGGGCAAATGACCACTCCCACAGCAGGTTTGGCGCGATCCTCCTGGCTAATCGTCCTTTGGGACATTGGTCCCAGACTTTCGGGGCCTTCCGGGGCCATGGCATACTCGCCGGGCGCAGTAGCCTAGACGAACAGGGTGATGTAATTGACAGCATCGAAATCGTAGGAACTCACGATAATGGTGACCTCATTGTCTTGTTCTCCTCACCTTCGATCTCGATCGAAGCATTGGCGAG
>DASPOV010000150.1:0-4740 GCA_035625815.1 Methyloceanibacter sp. | reverse complement strand
TTTCGCCCTTGCGCAGAAGCAGCCTGATCGGCACGCCGCCCAAGTCGAAGGTCTCCCGCAAAGAATTAACAAGATAGCGCACGTAGGAGTCCGGCAGAGCCTTCGGGCGAGAGCAGAACAGCACGAAGGTCGGAGGCCGCGCATTGCTCTGAGTGATGTATCTGAGCTTGATGCGACGCCCCGAGACCGCAGGCGGAGAGTGCGCATCGACCATTTCGCGGAGCCACTGATTCAAGGCGTGCGTGGGAAGCCGCCGGCTCCACAGCCCGTCGGCGGCGAGTACGACGCCCATGAGCGCATCAATCCCCTTGCCGGTGAGCGCCGAGACGGGGACGAATGCCACGCCCTTGATTTGCGGGAGAAGGCGCTCGCAGGTCTCACTCAGCTCGGCAAGTCTTGCTTGCGGCGCGCGCACCAGGTCCCATTTGTTCACCGCGATGACGAGCGCCCGCCCCTCCTCGACGATGAGATCGGCGATCTGCAAATCCTGCTTCTCGAAGGGCCGCTCCGCATCGAGCAGCAGCACGACGACCTCGGCAAACCTGATCGCTCGCAGCGCATCGCCGACGGCAAGCTCTTCGGCGCTGCCTTCCACCCGCATCTTCCGCCTGAGGCCTGCGGTGTCGAACAGCCTGAGCTCCTTCCCCTGCCAGTTGAGCTCCACAGCGATGGCGTCGCGCGTGATGCCGGCCTCGGGCCCGGTGATCATGCGCTCCTCGCCAAGGATCGCATTGACGAGCGTGGACTTGCCCACGTTCGGACGTCCCACTACGGCGATGCGCAAGGGATGGGCGACAGCCTCTTCCTTCTCGCCCTGCGCCTCCGCGATCACAGCGGCATCGACTTGAGCGCGGGCAGCCTGCTCGATCGCCTCGCTCAGCTCGCCGATGCCGAAGCCATGCTCGGCGGAAATAGGCAGCGGTTCACCGAGCCCAAGTGAAAATGCTTCATACAGGCCGGGCTCAGCGGCGCGGCCCTCGTATTTGTTGGCAGCCAGGATCACCGGCTTGCCCGAGGCGCGCACGAGCTTGGCGAAGATCTCGTCGGCGGACACGATACCCACCCGTGCATCGATCAGGAAGACGATCAGGGCCGCCTGTTCGATGGCAGCCACGGTCTGCTTGCGCATGCGCGCGCTGAGCCCAGCATTGCCAGGCTCGAGCCCTGCCGTGTCGATAAGCCGGACCGTGCTCGTTCCGAGCTCGGCGTCAGCCTCGCGCCGGTCGCGAGTCAATCCCGGCTGATCGTCGACGAGCGCCAAGCGCTTGCCGGCAAGCCGGTTGAACAGCGTCGACTTGCCGACATTCGGCCGTCCGACGATGACGATGGTGAAGGGCATTAGGCGGGACCGGAACGCGAGAAATGCTTGGCACTCCCGTTTGCGTCAGTTGAGAGCGATCAGTGTGGCGTTGTCGGCCAGGATATACATGTGGCCGCCCGCCACAACTGGAGAGACGAACACCTTCGTGCCGAGTTCGCTCGTACTCGAAACCTGGCCGCTCCTCGCATCCGCGCTCACAAGCGAGCCGTCCGTGGAGACGAGCCACAGCTTACCGCCGGCAAGTACCGGCCCGTTCCAGCGCGCAGTACCGGGAAGCTGCGTAAGCCAGTGCACCTTGCCGTCGGCGCGCGAAAGCGCCATGAGCTTGCCGGTCACATCGACGACATAGACTACATCGCCGGCCGGCCAGGGCATCTGCGTGCTGGTCACATTCCGGGTCCACAGCAGCTCGCCCGTCGATTCCGACACCGCAATCATCTTGCCACCGTGGCCGGCCGCAAACACGACGCCATGGTCGATCACCGGACGCGCTGGATCGGCGAGAATCCCGGCGGCGCTTGTCTCACTCGTGCGCGCAAGCGACTCTCTCCAGGAGGGCTGTCCATTGCTGATTCCGTAGGCCGTAATGTCCCCGGCTGGAAAGGCCGCAACCACAACGCCCTGTCCAATCGCCGGGCTCACATTGGACAGCAGCATTGCCGGCTCAGGTACGCCCTTCGCGGTCCACAGCTCCTGCCCGTCGTTGCCATCGAGGCAATGCAACACGCTGTCCGTCGACACGAAATAGACCTTGCCGCCAGCTGCAGACGGCGAACTGCGCACCGGCTCGCCAACCTTTTGCGTCCACAGAACGGTGCCCTTTTCCGGATTGATGCCGACGACGGTGCCATACCCCGTGGTGGCATAGAGCCGCCCACTGTCGAGCGCGAGGCCGCCGCCGAACCCTTCCGCCCGCTTCTCGTTTTTCGGTGTTACGCTCGTGCCCCAGACCCTGCTGCCGCTTGATGCCGTGAAAGCCGACACTGTGCCGCCAGCATCCAGGGTGAACACCTTGCCGTCCGCAACGAGCGGGATCGCGCTCAGCCGGCCCCTCCACGAGGAGCCAGTCCCCGCGTCCACCCGCCAAATCTTGTTCAAGCGATCGCCGAGGGCGAGATGGCCGAGGCTATTGGCTGGACTGCCTCCGGGGTCGGACCAGGAGGCGTTGGCCACGGGTGGGGGCAAGGTTATGGGCTTCGCCGCGGCGGCCGGATTCACGGCCTCCGCGTTCTGATCGGTGATGACGGCGATGCGCTCCCCGGGAAGCAGCTCTTTCTTCTTCTTAAAGGGATTCTTGATGCTTGATGGGAGCGACGACATACCGGCCGAGCAGGCGCCGAGACTCACGGCGAGCAAAACCGCAAGGCACAAGCGCCATAATTGGCAGCCACTTCCCCGTGTACGAACCGGGCCCAATTTCGAGCCACCTTCGTCTTAGGCGTTACTTCGCCGTGGTACTCAACGCCTGCGGCACACCGACGATGAGCGCCAGCATCATATCCGCGCGCTCGCGCAAATTCTGGGGCGTTCCCTGATCGGCGATGAGCGCGCTAAATTGTTTTTCGGCACTCGAGATGTTGTTCAGCCTATAGGCCGAAAGCCCGAGCAGCTCGCGAGCGGAATATCTCCAGGGGCTGCCCTGCTCGATCAAGCCCTTCAGGCGCCGCTCCATCTCCGCATAGTCGGCGGTATCGAGCCTGAGTGTCGCCGCCTGAATCGTGGCAAGCCCCTTCAGAATGTCGTCCGTGCTGGAATCCGTGGCGAGAGCATCGTAGAGCGCAACCGCCTTGTCGGTGTTTCCCGCCTGCGCCTCGGCAGCGGCGAGCTGGAAGCGTGAGAGTACGCGATAGCCGGCCGGCCCAATTTCGGCCAAGGAATTGAGAGCGTCACGCGCCTTGGCGGCATCACCGCTGTCGAGCTGCACCACCGCCTGACTGAATTCGGTGCCGGCTCGTTGCGCCTTGCGCTCCTGCCAAAAGAACCAGACCTTGAAGCCTGCCACGCCAGCCACGATCAGCGCCGCCGCGACCAAGGCAAAGACACCATACTTGTCCCATAGCTCTTTGTAGCGGTCCTGGCGGACGGCCTCGTCCACCTCGCGAAAAAAATCACGGTCGCTCATTGGCGGCGAACTCTTTTGCGTGACGACACGGACAGGCTCTGGGAGCAGACGCCGGTCCGCTCCTCCCCTTCAGCCGTATAGTGAAGGCGTGGTGCTCGCGCAAGGCACTCTAAGCGCGAGCCGTTTGGCTTAAGCAACCCCGATGCGCTCGACGGGCTAACTGCCTGTCATTTTGGGCTTTTTCGTGACTGGAGCGGGCTCGTCGCACATCGGATAGGTATAGGCGTCCGACGGAAAGACACGCGCGCGAACCTCGCTGGCATAGGTCTTCACCGCGGCCTCGATGGCCTCGCCGATCTGTGCGTACTCCTTCACGAATTTCGGAACGCGCGGGCTCAAGCCCAGCATGTCCTCAAGCACGAGGATCTGGCCGTCGCATTCCGCCGATGCCCCAATGCCGATGGTCGGGACGGAAATCTGCTTGGTGATGCGCGCGGCAAGGAGCTCGGCGAGTGCCTCGAGCACGACGGCGAAAGCGCCAGCTTCGGCGACCGCGCCAGCGTCTTCCTCGAACGCCGCCCATTCAGAGCGGAACCGTCCTCGCGGCCTGAAGCTGCCGATAGTGTTAACGGCCTGGGGCGTCATGCCGATATGGCTCATGACCGGAATGCCGCGATCGGTGAGGTAGCGGATCGTCTCCGCCATGTGAACACCGCCCTCGATCTTGATGGCGCCGCAGCCGGTTTCCTTCATCACCCGCGCGGCGCTGCGGAACGCAGCGGGCGGGCTCTCCTCATAGGAGCCGAAGGGCATGTCTACGACCACGAGCGCGCGGGACGAGCCGCGCACCACGGCTTGCGCGTGCATGATCATGAGCTCAAGCGGCACGGGCACCGTGGTTTCGTAGCCGTGCATGACCATGCCGAGCGAGTCGCCAACGAGCAGCATGTCGACATACGGGTCGATGATGCGGGCAGTGTGCGCGTGATAGGCCGTGAGCGCCACGATCGGCGCCCCACCCTTCCGTTTGGCTATATCCGGCGCGGTTACCCGCTTGAAAGCGAATTCATCCGACACGTTGCAAGCTCCACAGAAAAAAGAAAGCCACCGGCTTTGGCGTCTTATGACAGTTATATATGAATTTTGCAGTGCAAAAACCTGCCGGATCACCCATCCCTCGCCGCCTTCGCCCGGTCTCCCCGGGCGATCCAATAACTCCAGACTGAAGTTAGGTTTTTTTTATGGCCTCAAGGCAAGGGCGAGGTTCCGATCAGGAGCGGGTGCAGCCAGATGAGAAACACGACGTACAGGATGAACCCTGCGACCACGGCGATCAGATCGTTGCGGACCGGCCCGG
>DASPOV010000149.1:0-4317 GCA_035625815.1 Methyloceanibacter sp. | reverse complement strand
GCACCGGAATCGGCTGTCTCACCGGCTGCAGGAAGGCTGGAGGGGCCCTCGGCGATGTCTTGGAAAGTCACAGGTCACACTCACGGCGCTCATCTGCGCCGCTAAATTTTCTGAATAGAAGCAGCGCGATGACTCTTGGTCTTGTCATCATCTCATTTCGTACTGTATAGCAGCCCTAAGGCAACAGATACAAGGCGCATGTCGACGCGCAAGGGGAACAGATCATGAAAAAGGACATCCATCCCGATTATCACCGCATCAAGGTGGTGATGACCGATGGCACCGAGTTCATCACATATTCGACCTACGGGGCTGAGGGCGAGACGCTGAAGCTCGACATTGACTCCAAGACGCATCCGGCCTGGACCGGCGGCGGCCAGCACCTCATCGACCGCGGCGGCCGGCTTACCCGCTTCAAGCGGAAATACGAAGGCTTCCTCAAATAGGCTGTTAGTCGCCGTCGGCGCCGAAGGCGGCGCGCAGCCGCGATAACTGCATGCCCAGGGGATGATCGGCCCCCTCTGGTGCAGGCGCCTGCTCGAGGCCGAGCATCTGATCGAGCCGCACGATGCGCTCCTGCAATTTGAGGCTCTGCTGGATCAGGTCTTTTAGCCGGGGCGGCAGCACATTGAAATTCCTACTCGGCGGATCGCTTCCCTTCGCCGGAAGCTTGATCTTGCGTTGCTCTTCAAGCGCCTGCTCGAGCGTCAACTCTCCCTCGCTCACCGCGCGCCGAATCAGGAGCCAGGATGCGAGCTGCATGAGCCGCGTGGTTAGCCGCATGCTTTCGGTGGCGTAAGCGAGCGAATGGGGCGGTTGGAGCTTGCGCGCCTCCTTTCGTCCATCGCCATCGAGATAGGTGGCAGCCGCCTCGACCAGGGCCATGCCTTCGCGAAAGACGGTTCTGAATTGATCCGATTGCGCAAACTTCGCGCCAAACGAAACGGTGACGCCGTCACCGCGTCTCGACTTCCTCGCCATCGGCTACACCCCTTTACGCCAGTGCCCGCGGCATACGCGCCACGCGGAAAACTCACCCGCCCGACGCGCACAGGTTAGACCGTCGAATGAGGCAAAAAAAGAGCCGCCATGCGGCGGCTCAGGAAGTTAACAGGGAGGCGTCAAACAGAGTGGACAGGCCACTCAAATCCAGAGGACTGGATGGCCCAAAACCTAGCGCAAACCTCCTAATAACCAGTTAACGCTAAGGCGCGATTTACCTAAACGAAGGGAGTTAGCAATATTGGTTAACGCTTGAAGGCCGCATCCGCGGCACTGCGCGAGGACTGTTTGGCGGCGCGTATCGCCTCCACTCGCGCGATCTCCTCTTTCAGCGTCTCAATGAGCTCGGCAAGCTCCCCGACGGAGAGTTTGCTGAGGTCCTGGCCAAGCTCATAGGCCTTCACCTTCTTCGGTTCGAGATCGTCCAAGTCCATGCCATATTCTAACACCTCACGCTCGTTTGCTAACCCCCACCTCGTCTCGTTGCTTTCTCACGGAGTCTTTATATGTTGTCTCATATGTTGCCTCAGACCATAACCGTCATCGAAGCGAAGGGCCACGGGCGGCCCGAGGTGCTCGTGCCTGCAACGCGCCCCCGATCGGCGCCTGGCGCCGGGGAGGTGCTCATCGAGGTCAAGGCTGCAGGGATCAATCGTCCAGACGTACTGCAGCGTCAGGGTCTTTATCCTCCACCCAAGGGCGCGTCAGACCTGCTGGGTCTCGAGGTCGCAGGCCATGTGGTCGCAACTGGAGCCGGCACGACGCGGTTCAAGGAAGGCGATGCCGTGTGCGCGCTGACTAATGGCGGCGGGTACGCCGAGTTCTGCGTGGCGGCGGAAGACACGACGCTCCCCGTGCCGGATGGTCTATCGCTCGTGGAGGCGGCTGCGCTCCCCGAAACCGTATTCACCGTGTGGCACAACGTGTTCGAGCGCGGCAGCCTGAAGCCCGGCGAGTGGCTGCTCGTCCATGGCGGTGCGAGCGGCATCGGCACGACCGCGATCCAGATGGGATGGCTCTTCGGCGCTAAGGTGATCATAACTGCTGGGACGGCGGAGAAGACGCGCGCCTGCGAGGAGCTCGGCGCGCTCCGCGCCATCAACTATCGCGAGGAGGACTTCGTGGAGGTGGTCCGCGAGGTCACCGACGGCCACGGCGCCGATGTCATCCTCGACATGATCGGTGGCGACTATGTCGATCGCGATCTGCGTGCGGCGGCGATCGACGGCCGCATCATCCAGATCGCCTTCATCAAGGGCTCCAGGGTCGACATCGACCTAATGCGCCTGATGATGCGGCGGCTCACGCTAACTGGCTCCACGCTCCGCGCCCAGAGCATCGAGGCCAAGGCACGCATGGCCCGGGCGATCGAGGAACGCGTCTGGCCGCTCATCACCGAACGCAAGCTCAAACCGGTGATCGACTCGACTTTCAAGCTCACCGACGCTGCAGCTGCCCATGCCCGCATCGACGATCCAGGCCATATCGGCAAGATCGTGCTGGTGACGGAACAGAACGGCCGGTAGCCCCCAAGGAAATACTCCCTGAACCGTTTGCTTCCGGGGGCCGAGCACCCTATATAAGGATATGCCCTTCATGTTGATGTGATTAGGCTCTCGCCGGAAGGGGGCGGGGGTCACGCCCTGTCCTATTGAGGTCGTAGAGGCTCATGGACCGCACCCCGCTTATGCCCAAGGCGACAGCCGTCTGGCTGGTCGACAACACGTCGCTCACCTTTGAGCAGATCGCCGAGTTTTGCGGTTTGCATGTGCTCGAGGTAAAGGGCATTGCCGATGGCGACGTTGCCCATGGCATCAAGGGCATGGATCCCATCTCCTCCGGCCAGCTGAGCCGCGAGGAAATCGCCAAAGCGGAAAAGAACAGTTCCTGCCGCCTAAAGCTCGCCGAATCGAAGGTCGAGGTACCCGAGGTTAAGACGAAGCGCGGTCCACGCTACACGCCGGTGTCGCGCCGCCAGGATCGCCCCAACGCCATTCTGTGGCTCTTAAAAAATCATCCCGAGCTCAAGGATTCCCAAATCATGCGCCTCGTGGGCACGACCAAGCCCACGATCATAGCGATCCGCGAGCGGTCCCACTGGAATTCGGGGAGCCTTGTCGCCCAGGATCCGGTGGCGCTTAGCCTCTGCTCGCAGATCGACCTCGACGCGGAAGTAAAGAAGGCTGCGGCAAGACTGGCCCGCGAGCGGCATGAGGTGGAGGCCGTCGAACCAGCCAAGGGCGGCACCCTCATCCCGGCAGAGGAGGCCATCGCCGCGGCGGCACCGGCTCTCCAGCCCGAGGCGCCAATGGCAACGGCGCTGGCCCAAGAGGCGCGCAAGGCCATGGCCGCGCCGGAAGAGGAGGAAGACGTTCCCGACGTCGACTCCGTGTTCGCCAAGCTAAAAGACCTGAAGCGCGATCCGCAGAGCTAAGCCTTCGATTGGGCGCCCGGACCAATGCGGTTTTGATCAAGATCAAGGCTCCGGCCTTACTCATCTCCGACGCTCTACATCCCCGATGAACCATGAGGTACGCCAATGAACATAGGTGAAATTCTCTTTTTGATTTTGACTTTAGCCGCGGTCGGGGCCTTTGCGTCGACGCTCGCTTACTATTCGAGACGCTGATCCCCGTCGGCATCCCCTTTACGAGGGGAATTGATCGGAGGGCTTGAGCTTAGCTAGGGTGCGACGGGAAACGCACCCAAGGCCGGCCATGACGAGCCCCTACGACACCGATCTCGGCAAGAACGCCGCCAACTACCAGCCGCTGACGCCGCTGGTTTTCCTTGAGCGGGCCGCCGCTGCCTACCCCGATTACACCGCCATCGTCCACGGCAAGCAGCGCTACTGTTATGCCGAGTTCTATTCGCGCTCCCGCAGGCTTGCCTCGGCCCTAGCCGCACGCGGCATCGGCAAGGACGATACTGTCTCGGTGATGCTCGCCAACTCCCCAGCGATGCTCGAGGCCCATTACGGGGTGCCCATGACCAGCGCGGTGCTGCACGCTATCAATACGCGGCTCGATCCTCCCGTCATCGCCTTCATGCTCGACCACGCCGATAGCAAAGTGATCATCGTCGACACCGAGTTTACGCCGATGGTCAAGGAGGCCCTCAACCAGACGCGCGTGCGGCCTCTTGTCGTCAACTACCAGGACTTTGAAAGCGGAATCGAGGGGACGCACCTAGGCGAGCTCGACTATGAGAAGCTGCTCGCCGGAGGCGACCCGGGCTATCCCTGGAAAATGCCGTCCAATGAATGGGATGCCATCTCGCTGAACTATACGAGCGGCACCACCGGCAATCCAAAGG